>CAYWXJ010000044.1:12720-16275 GCA_964462405.1 uncultured Eubacterium sp. | reverse complement strand
AACTTTAAATGGACGGATTCAGTAACAGTGAAGCCGAAAGGCTGAACTGTTACTACAGCAGGTTGAACATTTTCAAAATCTGTTGACATAGGAATTGTTTGGGTATATAATTCAACATATTAACATAGTTAACAGATAGGAATAATAGAATTTAACTACTGTTGACAGAAACGTATAGATATTTGGAGGGAAGATGATTATGGCAAAGATAGCAAAACAATTGACAGAGTTAATTGGAAACACACCACTTTTAGAGATCAGCAATTATGAGAAGAAATATGGCTTAGAAGCAGCAATTATAGGAAAGCTGGAGTATTTTAATCCCCTTGGAAGTGTGAAGGACCGTGTGGCGGAAGCCATGATCGAACAGGCAGAGAAAGAAGGAAAGGTGAATAAGGATACCGTGATTATTGAGCCGACCTCAGGAAATACAGGAATCGGTCTTGCTTTTGTGACAGCCGCAAGGGGATTGCATTTAATTCTTACCATGCCGGATACTATGAGTGTGGAGCGAAGAAAGATTGTGGCAGCACTTGGCGCAGAGATTGTGCTGACTCCGGGAAGAGAGGGTATGAAAGGTGCCATTGCAAAAGCAAATCAGTTAAAGGAAGAATACGGGAATGCATTTATTCCGCAGCAGTTTGAGAATGAGGCGAACCCTGCGGTACATAAGGCAACTACAGCGGAAGAGATATGGAGAGATACGGAGGGCAAGGTAGATATTTTCGTATCTTCTGTGGGAACCGGAGGAACGATTACCGGAACGGCACAGGGACTAAAGGAAAAGAATCCTGCTATAAAGATTGTGGCAGTGGAACCTGCAGATTCGCCGGTCCTTTCCGGAGGAAAGCCCGGCCCGCATAAGATCCAGGGAATCGGAGCCGGTTTTGTACCTGCAGTCATGCGGCTTGATTTGGTGGATGAGATTATTCCGGTAGAGAATGAGCAGGCATTTGACGCTGCAAGAGCAGTGGCGAAGTCTGACGGACTGTTAGTGGGAATTTCTGCGGGAGCAGCGATATTTGCAGCCACAGAACTTGCCAAACGGCCGGAGAACAAAGGTAAGAATATCGTGGTGCTGCTGCCGGATACCGGGGAGCGGTATTTATCCACATCATTGTTTGAGTTATAGTTCGGATAGATAGAGAGTAGAGGATAACATGAGAAAAAACGGAATCCTGCTTGCAGGACTTATGATAGCTGTCTGCGGGAGCCTTATAGGCTGTGGCGGCAGTGACAATAAAATAAAAACAATTACGAATGTATCCTATGATCCGACCAGAGAGCTTTATGAACAGATCAATCCTCTGTATGAACAGTATTACGAAGAGAAATATGGTGAGCCGATTAAGGTCGTGCAGTCTCATGGCGGTTCCGGCAGTCAGGCACGGTCAGTTGTAGAAGGATGTAATGCAGATGTGGTAACGCTGGCACTTGAGCATGACATCTCGCTGATTGAGCGGACGGGTCTGATAGAACCGGGATGGAAGGCTGAGTTTGCGGAAGATTCTTCACCATATACGTCCACGATTGTCTTTCTTGTCCGCAAAGGGAATGAGAAGAATATTTCGGACTGGGGGGATTTGGTAAAGCCGGGGGTAGAGGTTATTACTCCGGACCCAAAGAGCAGCGGCGGTGCCTGCTGGAATTTTCTGGCTGCACTTTCCTATGCAGAGGAGAAGTATCAGGATGAAACAAAGGAAAAACAGTTCTTAAAGGAGCTGTATGCCAATGTTTCGGTAATGGATTCCGGTGCCCGTGGTGCAACTACGACCTTTGTAGAGAATGCAAAAGGGGATGTTTTAATTGCGTGGGAAAATGAGGCCATTACTGCAATGCGTAATTATCCGGATACCTACGAGATGATTACACCAAGTATCAGTATTTTAGCACAGCCAAGTGTGGCGATTGTGGATGACAATGCAAATGCAAATCAGTCCCAGGAGGCGGCAAAGGAATATCTGGAGTTTCTTTATACAAAGGAAGCGCAGGAAAAGATCGGGGAAAACGGATACCGGCCGACAGACGAAGCGGTTCTCGAAAGCTTTTCCGATGTTTTTGACTTATCTGTGAAGCTTACGGATATTGAGGATTTCGGCGGCTGGGATAAGGCATATGAGGTCTATTTTGATGATGGCGGAGTGTTTGATGAAATTTATGGGTATTGAGAACAGGAAATGAGGCATATAGCATGGATGAAAATATAAAAATCAGAAAAAAAGTCAAGACGAACCGTGTCATACCGGGATTTGGATTGAATATGGGAATCGTAATCACTATGTTATCCGTGATCGTATTGATTCCGTTGGCTTCCGTACTTGTGTATTCATTTAAATTGTCACCATCCGAATTTTGGGAACTGATTACAAGAGAAAATGTGCTGAATGCATTTAAGACGAGTATCGGCTGTTCCTTTTTGGCGGCTGTTATCAACTGTGTGTTTGGTCTTATTATTGCATGGACTTTGGTGAAGTATGATTTTCCGGGAAAACGGTTGTTAGATGGATTTATCGAGCTTCCGTTTGCATTGCCCACAGCGGTGGCGGGCATTACACTTTCTAAAATGTATTCGGAAACCGGACTGATAGGGAAACCCTTATCAGAATTGGGAATTAAGGTGTCCTACACAAAAACAGGACTTACGGTTGCATTGATATTTATCGGGATTCCATTTGTAGTGCGCAGTGTACAGCCGGTTTTGGAAAAAATGGATTCTCAGTATGAGGAGGCTGCCTATATGCTGGGGGCTTCACCGAAACGAACCTTTATAAAGGTAATTCTGCCGGAACTGCGTCCTGCTCTGCTTACCGGGTTCGGTCTGGCATTCGCGAGGGGAATCGGCGAATATGGAAGCGTTATTTACATATCCGGAAACAGTGCTAAGGAGCATACACAGGTGATCTCCTATGTCATTATGCAGAAATTAAGCTATATTGATTATGCGAGTGCAACAGCGATCGCACTTGTCATGCTGGTGCTATCATTTTTACTGCTGATGTTTATCAATATTGTGCAGATGAGACAGTCGGCGAGGACAAATATTTTGTAGGAGGAACAGATGTTAGAGAGGATTGGTAGGAAAGTATGACAGAACAGGAAAAGCTGATACGGGGGAAGAAAATAACGAAAGCAGTGCTGATTGCAATTACGGTATTGTTTATTGTTATCATGCTGGTATTGCCGCTGCTTTCCGTGATTTTTAGTTCTTTAAAAGAAGGCTTGCAGTTTTATTTAGAATCTATTTCAACGGAATATGTAAAGAGTGCCCTGCTTGTAACGCTTTTTGCAACAGTTATTGCGGTAATCGTCAATACCTTTTTTGGGCTGTCTGCAGCATGGCTTCTTACGAAGTTCTCTTTTAAGGGAAGACAGGTGTTGGCCACGCTCATTGATATTCCGTTCTCTATCTCGCCTGTGATTGTGGGGCTTGCATTTTTGATGACATTTGGACGCCTTGGCTGGACTTATCCTTATATCCGGGCTTTCAATAACTTTTTCGGAACAAATATACGAATTACATTTGCCCTTCCCGGCGTGGTACTGGCAACCATATTT
>CAYWXJ010000044.1:0-12710 GCA_964462405.1 uncultured Eubacterium sp. | reverse complement strand
CGTTTCCCTTTGTGTCCCGGGAGATTATTCCTGTGCTGAATGCCCAGGGAAAGGACGAAGAAGAGGCGGCAGCATTGATGGGTGCCGGCGGATTTTTGATATTTACGAAGATAACACTGCCGCAGATAAAATGGGGATTGCTGTATGGAATTATTCTCTGTACCGCAAGGGCCCTCGGAGAATTTGGTGCGGTAAATGCACTGTCTAAGACCAGAGGAGAAACATTTACCCTGCCTCTTGAAATCGACGCGCTTTATATGTCGGGGACAGATACTTCCGTTACGGCGGCATTTGCAGTATCATCCCTGCTGGTACTAATTGCAGTGGTGGTGCTTATTCTGCGCAATATTTTAGAGTACCGGGAAAAAAGAAAGGAAGCTGAAGAATGATATGTACGTTGAAATGAAAAATATATACAAACAATACGGAAATTTCAGGGCATCTGATAATGTAAGCTTTGGAATTGAGAAGGGAAAGCTGGTGGCACTGCTTGGACCGTCCGGCAGCGGTAAGACCACCCTTCTTCGCATGATAGCAGGACTTGAGAATCCTAATGCAGGAGATATTTTCATTGATGGCAGGCGTGTCAATGACATTCCGGCGTCAAAGCGCGGGATTGGATTTGTATTTCAGAATTATGCACTGTTTCGCTATATGACAGTCTATGATAACGTGGCATTTGGCCTGGAGCTTCAAAAAATGCCCAAAAAGCAGATTAAACAAAGAGTGACGGAGCTTTTATCGCTTACCGGACTTTCCGGCATGGAGAAACGCTATCCGAACCAGCTTTCCGGTGGTCAAAGACAGAGGGTGGCATTTGCAAGGGCATTAGCGCCCAATCCACAGGTGTTGTTGTTAGATGAGCCTTTTGCTGCGATTGATGCTAAGGTTCGGACAGAGCTTCGGACGTGGTTAAAGGAAATGGTGCAGAAGCTTGGAATTACCAGTATATTTGTTACTCATGACCAGGATGAAGCGGTGGAAGTGGCAGATGAGATTATCATTGCGAATCATGGCAGAATTGAGCAGATGGGAACGCCGCTTGAAATTTATAAAGCACCGGGAACGCCGTTTGTAGCACAATTTATCGGACGTTCTTCTGTGGTAGAGGATTATGACAGGTTAAAGGGCTTTGATAGGATTGCAAATGCAGATAAAGCGGTGGTAAGACCGGAATTTGTAAAAATATCAAAGAGCGGAAAGCTGGACCGGTACATGAGTGCTGCGGAAGAGGGCATTGTCAAGGATGTGGTATTCCGCGGGAACCGTTTAGATGTCACAATTGACATCAATGGTATTTCCATTGTTGCAGAGCGGTCATTGGAAAAAGATTCGGTGGAGATAGGGGAAAAAGTCCATGTGCTGATTTACCGGCTCTATATATTTGATGAAAATCAAACCTATCTCATGGAAAATAAGGAAATGCAGGAGAATGATGTGTTCTACATTTAATTTTTGTATGTCTGGGAGAGAAATCTATGTCAATTAAAAAAATAGCTGAAGCGGCAGGCGTATCTCCGGCAACGGTTTCGAGAGTATTGAATAATCCGAATTACCGCTGCGCTAAGGAGGGAATGCGGGATCGTATCTGGAAGGCTGCGATTGAAATGAATTATGTGCCGAATGAGGCTGCCAGAAATTTGAAGATGGGTGCGGCAGCAGGCAGAACAGATAAGGTCTATTACATTAATGTGCTGATGACACGTATGGATGCGGCACAGTCAGATCCGTTTTTTACGGAACTTCTGCATATGATCGAAAGTGAAATCCATAAAAATGCCTGCATTTTGTCTAAGGTTTGGTATATGTCATTGTTTTCTAATGAAAAAAAATGCCGGTATGAGAATTTAGAACGGATCATTAATGATATGTATGATGAGGTCGAGGGAAAGTGTGATGGCCTTATTATTATTGGAAGGTGCAATAAGGAAGCCTTAAAAAAGCTGAATAAAAAATATAAGAGTGTAGTATCTGTCAATCGTAACTCCACCAATTATGAAGTGGATGAGGTGCTTTGTGACGGGCGGAAAATCGCTGCCACTGCAGTGGAATATCTCATTTCTTTGGGTCATCAAAATATCGGTTATGTGGGAGAATGCCATAATGAGGCACGGTACACTGGATATGCTGAAACATTGAAGAAGCATGAAATTGAGTTATATCCGGAGTATGTAATTGAAACGAAACAGACAGAAGCGGAGGGCTATGAAATCATGCGCCGTCTGCTGAAGTCAGATGATTGTCCCACCGGAATCTACTGCGCCAATGATATTACTGCGGTAGGTATGCTGAAATGTTTGAGTATGTTCAAAAACCGTTACTATACACCGTCCATTATCGCCAGCGATGACATTGAGGAAGCTCAGTTTACTAAGCCGATGCTGACCACAGTACGTTTGCCGAAGGATGAAATGGCACGGTTTGCACTGTATTTGCTGTTAGACCGCATGAAGGGCGGGCATAAAAGTGTAGTGCGGACAGAATTTGAAGGCAGGTTAATGATCCGCAACAGTTGTGCAGATGTTTCGGAGAGCATATGGAGCGATTATATGATATAAATATATCTTTCAGGTATACATTGAGAAGGGGCTACGCACTAAGTAATTCGTGCGTAGCTCCTTTTTTATTGTGCCAAAGCATCCGGAGGGAGCTGCCGGCGGCAGGTCCTGTAGGTTGTCAGAGCTGATTTTCAGCAGGAAAATCAAGGCTGACTACGATTTCACAACAAACCGGGACAGGGCTTTTTCGAAATGGCAAAATGGCAGAAAATGACTGTCGAAATCCTGTTTTTACAGGAAATTGTGAATACGTTTTCAGAAAAACGCATTGAATCGATAGGAATTATAGGATATTATGCTGACAACAAAAGAAGGGAGAGATGAAATATGGGAAAATTATTTACATCAGAATCAGTAACAGAAGGACATCCGGATAAGATTGCAGATCAGATTTCAGACGCAATCTTAGATGCATTAATTGCACAGGACCCAAATTCACGGGTTGCAGCAGAAACCACAGTAGCGACAGGACTTGCATTAATAGTAGGAGAAATTACAACGAATGCGTATGTTGATATAGCGAAAATTGCAAGAGAAACAATTAAAGAGATTGGTTATACAAATAATCAGGATGGTTTTAATGCGGAATCCATTGCGGTACTGACATCCATTGACGAGCAGTCAGCAGATATTGCACTCGGTGTTGATAAGGCATTTGAGTCAAAGCAGGAGGGCATAACAGAAGATTTCGGAACAGGTGCCGGAGATCAGGGCATTATCTTTGGATATGCAACAGATGAAACACCAGAATATTTACCACCTGCAATCTCTTTTGCACATCGTTTGACACGTCAGCTTACAAAGGTGCGCAAGGATGGAACCTTACCGTATTTAAGACCGGACGGAAAAAGTCAGGTAACTGTCGAATTTGACGAGGATAATCGTGTCAAGAGAATACATACCATCGTAATATCCACACAGCATTCAAAAGAGGCTGCATTAGAGCAGATTCGAAAGGACATCATTGAGTATGTAATTAAGCCGGTGATTCCTGCTGAATTATTAGATGAAAATACGATTTATTTTGTAAATCCGACCGGACGTTTTGTGATTGGCGGACCACAGGGAGATGCAGGACTTACCGGACGTAAGATTATTGTAGATACCTATGGTGGAACGGGCCGTCACGGCGGCGGAGCATTCTCAGGTAAAGACCCGACAAAGGTTGACCGTTCCGCTGCTTATGCCGCAAGATGGGTCGCTAAGAACTTAGTGGCAGCCGGTGTGGCAAAGAAGGCAGAAGTAGAGCTTGCTTATGCGATTGGTGTTGCAAAGCCTGTCTCAATAGCGGTTGATACATTTGGTACTTCAACGGTTCCGGAAGAAAAAATTGTTGAGGTGATCAATAAGGTCTTCGACTTAAGACCGGCAGCCATCATCCGTGCACTGGATCTGAAAAGACCGATTTATAAGCAGACAGCAGCATATGGACATTTTGGAAGAACGGATGTAGATCTTCCATGGGAGCATTTAGACAAGGTAGAGGAAATTAAGAAGAATTTGTAAATGGGAGGTTGCAATGGCAAATATAATCAGTGATGAATTGAAAGAAATAATAGCAGATAAAGAAACATTAAAAATTGTGTCAACGGTTGGCAAGGATGGAGTTCCTCACGCAGTATATAAAGGAAGTCTTCATATCAATGAAGATGGTTATATTGAATATTATGAGCTGCTTGAAAGTGCAAAAGATAATCAAAACTTTATCTATAGCCTGTGGTTTGATAAAAAGATCGCAGTCAATATTTTAAGTAAGGATAAGAAGAGCTTTGAAATCATCGGAAAGCCCGTTCGCAGTATTGTATCAGGCAAAAAGTTTCTGGATACATATGCGGCTTTGAAAGAGGCGAGGGGGAATTCTTCGGATCTGGGGGCAATTCAGATTATTGAGGCTGAGGAAGTACGTGAGGAAACCTATGCCGTCAGAAAAAAGGAAGATGAAGAAACATATCCCATTTTGAAACATATTGATCGCTTGGTAAAGGAAGTATAGGAGGATATAAAAATGGCAAGAGATGTAGATTGGCGTAAAAAAGAATTAAGTGTGGATGAAGTAATTGCAAAGTATCCGGATGTACCCGCAATTGTCATTTTAAAGGCGGATGTTCATAGAAGAGGTCTGACCTACACAGAGGCAGCACTTGCAAAGATTCATCCGGATATTCATCAGGTAAATTCCGGAAATACCTGTTTTTACGGAAGCAATGACTATATTCCGGAATGTCTGACGCTTCGTGACGGTTCGGATATTCTTGCGATTTTTGATTTTGATAAAAATGCCCAGAGAGATCCATATGTGGTTGATGTAGTTGACGACAAGATTGTTATTACTGATAACGGAAAGATTTATGAAGAAGTATGGTATTGGGAAAAGCCGGATTACTATGATAAGTTGGCTTCAAACGGTGTTCCGCTTCAGACATATTTACATGCCAGACCACAGCGGTTAGATGTACCGGGAAGCAGTTACTGCTATTTCTGGGATACACCGGGGCATGGATGTAAATACTGCACATTTACACCGAATTACCTGAAAAATGAGAAAAAGAGCGGAAAAACCAATAGCGGATGCAGAAAAGGGTATCCGGACATCAAGTATGTAGAAGAGGCGTTTAGGGAAGCTATTAAGCAGCCGGGAAGATATGCCAGTGTTATGTATGGGGGCGGAAGCATTCTTTCCGGTCCGGAATTATTAGATGATGAAGTAGATTTTACTATTGAGATGATTCAAATGACACAGCAGTATTTTGATGCAAAGAAAATTCCAAGTACATTAGTAGCTTCCGCGTACAATGATAAGCAGATGGAAAGATTATACGAACAAACTGCACTTATGACATATACAACAGATATTGAAGTGCTGAACAAAGAATTATTTGATTGGATCTGCCCGGGAAAATCAGCCAGAATTGGATTTGATGAATGGAAGCGCAGATTATATCATTCCGTGGATGTGTTTGGAAAAGGAAATGTTACATCCGGTGTGGTGTTAGGAGTCGAATTAGCAAAGCCAAATGGTTTCAAGAGTGAAGAGGAAGCGTTTAAGAATGTCTTAGAAGAGGCAGAAGAGATTATTTCTCACGGTATTGCACTTGCAGCGAATGTTTGGAGAGCTTCACCAGGATCAATTTTTCAGAAACAGGATACACCTTCTCTGGAATATTTTGTAAAGCTGTACCGTGAATTTGATAAACTGCATCATCAATATCATGTAGGCAGATTTACAGATGATTACCGAAGATGCGGTGCGCATCCGGGACTGGATTTATTAAGAATATAAAAAAATAATTTATTGAATGGAGCGTAAATATGAAAAAACAGCGGATAAAAAAATTAGTAACAGGTATGCTTGCGGTTCTGGCACTTAGTGCTGTGACTGGTTGTGGTTCAGAAAACGGCAGTTCCGCTTCCGGAGGGGCAGAATCAACAGAAGGGTTAGAAATTCGTGTTGGTAATTGCGATTATGCTATTTGGAACGCACAGTATGTCATTGCAAAGGAAAAGGGATTCTTTGAGGAAGAATTTGCCGATGATGGGATAACCGTTGAAACATATAATTTTGCCAATGGTCCGGCTGGTAATGAAGCATTTACTGCCGGTGAGCTGGACTTTTTTAATGGTATGGGCGATCAGCCGTTCATTTCCGGTGTCGGCAATGGTATTTCCATATCTTTATTGGCAGCACTGAATGAGCAGGGAAAAGGGAATGCAATTATTGTAAAGAATGATGATGAGATTAACGAAATTGAGGATCTTGTGGGAAAGAGGATCGGGGTTTATATTGGTACCCAGCAGCAAAAGGCATGGCTGCAGAAATTAGCTGCTGTAGGACTAGGCGAATCTGATGTGGAATTTGTTAATCTGACAAATTTCTCTGAATTATATGCGGCATTTGAAAAAGATGAGATAGACAGCTTTTTTGCTACGACCTTTAACTACAATTCCATTGATGACGGTTCCATTAAAAAAATTGGTGATTTCGAAGAATACCCAAGTCGGTGCTATTTAGTTGGCTCAACAGATTTTATTGAAAAATATCCGGAGCTGACAAAGAGGTTCATTGAAGTATTAAAGCGGGGACAGGAATATCTCGAAGAAAATCCGGAGGAGTCTTATGAAATTTTATCTGAGATTTCAAATTTAGATATTAATGAGGTCAAGCTTTCTACAGAGGAAACAAAGATTTATCTTTCTCTGGATGAGGAAGTGAAGCAGGGAGTAGTGGATACATATGATTTCCTGAAGGCACAGGGTATTATTACTTTTGAGCTGGATAACTTAGATGAACATTATGAAGAAACATTTGTAAATGAAGTATTAGATGAGTCATAGTTACAAAAAATACTGGAGGTTCTGTATGAAAAAAGAAAGTGAAGAACGGATTTTATTGTTTCATATTGTTAAAGTAATCGCGCCGTTTTTGCTTATACTCATCTGGTACTATGGTGCAGTGTCCGGGAAAATTAATCAGGCAATTCTCCCTGGTCCGCAAAGGGTATGGGGAACGTTTATATCAATGTTGAAGTCGGGAAAATTATTGATCAATTTAGAGGTTAGTGCTGTCCGTGTAATCCGGGGCTTTGCAATTGGTGCATCCGCCGGGCTGATTCTGGGGATTTTCATGGGACTTTCAAAATGGATCAATGCGTTTTTGGGATCATTAGTTGGAATTTTACGTCCGATTCCAATGATCGCATGGCTTCCGCTGCTTATTTTATGGCTTGGAATTGATGATGATTCGAAAAATGCAATTATTGCAATCGGGACATTTTGGTCTGTTCTTTTAAATACCATTCATGGGATTCAGTCTGTAGATCCTAAATTAAAGGAAGTTGCTGCAGTTTTGGAAAAACAGCCGCAGATTGTGCTGCTTAAAGTTGTTTTGCCTGCAGCATTACCGGGTATTTTTACTGGTATTCGCTTAGGTATGGGCACTGCATGGTCCTGTGTGGTGGCAGCAGAAATGATTGCGGCGTCAAAAGGGATTGGTTATATGATAATGTATGCAAGAGAACTGTCCCAGCCGGATGTACTGCTTGTGGGTATGCTGTCTATTGGCATTGTTGGTCTGTTAATTGATGCGGGAATTTTACGACTGCAGCGATTTTTACTTCGCTGGAATGTAGAGAAAAATTAGGAGGAAACAAATATGGCAGAGGAAAGTATAAAAAATTTGGAAATAGACCATGTCAGAAAATGTTTCTTTATGGATGACAGGGAATTAGAAGTATTGCACGATGTTGATATACATATTTCGGATGGAGAATTTATCAGTATTATCGGGGCAAGCGGCTGTGGAAAAAGCACATTGCTCCGAATGATCGTCGGACTTGAACATCCAACGGAAGGTGAGCTTTTAATCGGCGGCAGAAAGATAGAAAAGCCATCGGTAGACGTGGGGATGATTTTTCAGGAATCCAGATTGTATCCATGGTTGACAGTTGAAAAGAATATTGAATTTGGCATTCATGAGAAGCTGCCAAAGAACAGAAAAAAAGAATTGGTTCAAAAATATGTAGAACTTGTGGGATTAAAGAACTTTGAAAAAGCGTTTCCGCATCAGCTGTCCGGCGGTATGCAGCAGCGTGTGAGTATTGCCAGAACCTTAATAAATCATCCTTCTGTATTATTATTAGATGAACCGTTTGGTGCTTTGGATGCGCTGACGAGAATCAACATGCAAAATGAGATATTGAAAATATGGGAACAGGAAAAAGTAACGATGATTTTGATTACCCATGATATTGATGAAGCCATCTTTTTGAGTGATCGTATCTTTATCATGGGGAAAAATCCCGGAGAGATAAAAAGGGAAATCCCTGTAAATATGTCACGTCCCCGCAGCAGAAATAGTTATAGCTTTGTAGATATACGAAAAGAAATCTATAAAGAGTTTTTTGATAATACGGATATTGAACTGGAATACTATTTATAAGCAAGGATTTTAGGGCTGAACGCGTTTCCATTAATACTATTTTACAAATAGGAATAGATATGTCGGCAAAAAGAAAATTTACAGGGACGATTGGAAGAACCATTACCGAATGTGGTAGATATTACCCATACAGTGACAGCGGATCTCAATCGGGCAAGTAAGGATGAGGATGGTGTGATCTTCAGCAAGGGTGACCGTTTTGCGGGCGTCAGCCTGTATGTGAAGAACAACCGTTTAAAATATGTATATAATGCCGATAGCTAAGGAGATGTCATTTATTTTTGTGGCATTTCCTTTTTTTTATTGGTATAATAGAAATGTTAGTGAGTTTAAGAAGGGATGGAACAGAACATGCCTGCAGCAAGTATATTAATCAAACCTACATCAGCAAATTGCAATATGGATTGAAAATACAATCCAGACAAACGGATATTTGATTGACGAGGAGTGGGCGCAGTTCCTTTCGGAGAATCATTTTTATCAAAGAAATGGATTTGCTTACATACAACTGATTCCCTGTATGGATGAGCAGACACGCGGCATATCAAAAGGGCATAATCAGTATGCAGTAGACCATGCTATGCATGGCCAAAGTATGGACATCCGAATGTTTTCAAACCCTGCACAGATGGCAGCAGGTTATCCGGCAGAGGAATGCGGAATGAACGGCTGCCGCAGATGGCGGGAAACTCATTTTGCGCCGGTATGGAAAGTATCATAGATGTAACAGTTCAGCGTAGGACTTTGCACTTGCTGCAAAGCCCGTAAGAATATGTAGATTTTTCCGAGCGTGAATCCGCCCCTTGCCGTAGGCAACTTTAAATGGACGGATTCAGTAACAGTGAAGCCGAAAGGCTGAACTGTTACTCATAGATAATTATTACATATAATTCCTATTGACTTTATAGGGAATATAGTGTATGCTGTCAACAACTGGAAATCACAGGAAGAAATCATATGCCTGCAGATATAGTACAGTTACCATGACTTCAAGGAGGATAGGATGAGAATTGAGAATAGCAGGATTCTGCATACAGATATATTGATTATAGGCGGCGGTACGGCAGGCTGCTATGCGGCATTGACGATTCGTGAGAAATCGGATTATTCCGTGATAATTGCAGAGAAGGCAAACATTAAGCGAAGCGGCTGTTTAGCGGCAGGCGTCAATGCAATTAATGCTTACATTGTCAAAGGCCGCAGACCGGAGGACTATGTGGACTATGCAAAGAAGGATGCGGACGGAATCGTAAGGGAAGATTTACTCCTTACTATGTCACAGGGCTTAAACCGGGTCACAGAGAAAATGGAGAAGCTTGGACTTGTCATTTTAAAGGATGAAAATGGCGAGTATGTAGCAAGGGGCAACCGGAATATTAAGATCAATGGCGAGAATATGAAGCCGCTGCTTGCAGATGCAGTAAATGCACTGTCAGATGTGACTGTGTTAAACAGAGTAAATATCACGGACTATATAGTAGAGAATCACCGGATTCTCGGAGCATTTGGTTTTTCCATTGAGGATGGAACTGCCTATGAGATCCGGGCAAGGAAAGTGCTCTGTGCGACCGGGGGTGCGGCAGGACTGTATAAGCCGAATAATCCGGGATTTTCAAGACATAAAATGTGGTATCCGCCATTTAATACAGGAGCCGGATATGCCATGGGAATTCAGGCAGGGGCAGAGATGACCACCTTTGAGATGCGGTTCATTGCACTGCGCTGTAAGGATACTATAGCGCCCACAGGAACAATCGCACAGGGTGTAGGAGCAAAACAGGTAAATTCGCTTGGAGAAGTCTATGAGGATAAGTACGGAATCACGACTTCCCAGCGTGTATATGGAACGGTAAAGGAAAATTTAGAAGGGCGCGGGCCCTGTTATCTTAGAACGGAGGGAATCAGCTTAGAACAGGATGATTCTTTAAAAAAAGCCTACCTGAATATGGCACCGAGCCAGACACTGAAATGGATCGAGGCAGGGAAAAATCCAAGTGAACAGAATGTAGAGATTGAGGGAACCGAGCCTTATATCGTAGGCGGTCATACCGCCAGCGGCTATTGGGTGGATACGAACCGCCGGACAACGATCCACGGACTGTATGCGGCAGGAGATGTGGCAGGAGGCTGTCCGCAGAAGTATGTGACCGGGGCCATGGTAGAGGGCGAGATTGCCGCCATTCATATGGTGGAGGAGCTTGCAAAAGAAACAGATCAAGCTGCGCTGTCTGCGAAGGAGGAAGAACAGCTTCTTGCTGAGAAAATTGCCGAATATGACAGCATTTTGAACGCGAAAGATGCCATGTTTAGCGTAGAGCAGCTAGAAGAAGCAATGCAGAAGGTGATGGATGCCTATGCAGGAGGCATCGGCAGTCATTATCAGTTCAATGAAAAACAGCTTGCATTGGCAGAGGAGAAGATTAATCAGATTAGGAAGCTTTCCGAAGGACTTGCAGCAGAGGATATGCATGAATTGATGTTTGTCTATGAACTGAAAGAGCGGCTGATTGTCTGTCTGACATTAATTGCACACCTGCGGGCGCGGAAAGAAACACGCTGGCACAGCTTTGCAGAGAATCTCGATTATCCGCAGAAGAGTGATAACTGGCTCCGATATGTCAATACCGTAATGAAAGAGGGTAAAATTGAGGTTCTATACCGAAAACTTGTGAAGAGGGGGGAAACCTATGAGCATAGCAATTAACAGGGAAAAATGTAAGGGCTGCGGAAAATGTGAAAAGGTCTGTCCGGGAACCCTGATTGCAATCGATGAGCATGGGAAGGCTTACATCAAATATCCGAAGGATTGCTGGGGGTGTTCCTCATGTATCAAGGAATGCTGCTTTGGAGCAATCGCTCTTTACCTTGGTGCTGATATTGGCGGTATGGGAAGCAGAATGACAGTTACCGCGAAGGGTGATTTGCTGAATTGGAATATAGAAAAGACCGATGGAACAGTGGAAACCATTGTAATTAATAAAAAAGAGTCCAATAAATATTAGCATAAAAAATAGAAATACATTACTTATAAGGAGGAGTATCATGAGTGAATTATCACATCTTGACGAATTAGAAGCGGAGGCAATTTACATTATCCGCGAGGTGGCTGCGGAGTGTGAGAAGCCTGTTATGCTTTATTCTATAGGAAAAGACAGTTCGGTTATGCTGCATTTAGCGATGAAAGCATTTTATCCGGAGAAGCCGCCATTTCCGTTTTTGCATGTCAATACCACATGGAAATTCAAGGAAATGATAGAGTTTCGGGATCAGACAGCGAAGAAGCTTGGAATCGAAATGCTTGAGTATATCAATGAGGAGGGTGTGAAGCAGGGAATTAACCCGTTTGACCATGGTTCTGCTTATACCGACATCATGAAGACACAGGCATTGAAACAGGCCCTAAATAAATGGGGATTTACAGCAGCATTTGGCGGCGGCCGCCGTGATGAGGAGAAATCCAGGGCAAAGGAACGTATCTTCTCTTTCCGTAATGAAAATCATGCGTGGGACCCTAAAAACCAGAGACCGGAGATGTGGAAGCTTTATAATTCAAAGATACATAAAAATGAGAGTATTCGTGTATTCCCGATTTCGAATTGGACGGAAACGGATATTTGGCAGTATATTGAGAGAGAAAAGATTGAAATTGTACCGCTTTATTTTGCGGCGGAGCGGCCGGTGGTTTACCGTGACGGCAATATCATCATGGTGGATGATGACCGTATGAAGCTGCTTCCGGGTGAGAAGGTGGAGATGAAGAGTGTACGTTTCCGTACCCTGGGCTGCTACCCGCTTACCGGCGGCTGTGAGTCCACTGCTACGACATTGCCGGAGATTATTGAAGAAACACTTTCTGCGGTATCCTCCGAGCGTACGACCCGGGTCATTGATAACGAGGCAGCCGGCAGCATGGAAAGAAGAAAGAGAGAGGGGTACTTCTAAAATGAGTGGATTATTAAAGTTTATTACATGTGGAAGTGTTGATGACGGAAAATCAACCTTGATTGGACATATTTTATACGATTCAAAGCTCCTTTACGCCGATCAGGAAAAGGCATTGGAGTTAGAAAGTAAGGTGGGAAGCCGCGGCGGTGATATTGATTATTCGCTGCTGCTTGACGGTCTTATGGCAGAGCGGGAGCAGGGAATTACGATTGATGTGGCTTATCGTTATTTTGCCACCGATAAGAGAAGCTTTATCGTTGCGGACACGCCGG
>CAYWXJ010000043.1:0-16334 GCA_964462405.1 uncultured Eubacterium sp. | reverse complement strand
GATTACCATAGGCATCCCGTTTTATATGTTCGGTCAGGCTATGAATCCCATTATTCGTTCTGACGGCAGTCCGGGATTTGCAATGGCGACATTGCTGACAGGAGCAATATTGAATATAATATTTGACCCTATCTGTATATTTATTTTTAAATGGGGAATGATGGGAGCAGCAGTTGCAACGATTTTCGGACAGATTGTTGCTGCAATTATGTCACTGATCTATCTTTTCCGGATGAAAGCAGTCAGGATGAGCAGAGATAGTTTTAAGCTTCGGTTGGGGCTGATGAAGCAGATTATTCCCCTTGGAGCCACAAGCTTTCTCTCACAGATTTCCATTGTACTTTCCATGGCTGCTGTGTTGAATATGGTAACAAAATACGGCGCAATGGACCCGGTTTTCGGGCAGGCGGAATATTCGCATATACCAACTGCTGTGGTAGGTATCGTGATGAAATTTTTTCAGATCGTCATTTCGATTTCTGTCGGTCTGGCTGCCGGATGTATTCCAATCGTAGGATACAATATTGGCGCTAAGAGAAATGATCGTGTTTTGGGATTAATGAAGCGGCTTATCGTAACAGAAGCCCTTGTTGGATTGATTGCGGCACTGGTTTTTGTGCTGTTTCCGCATCAGCTTATCAATATTTTCGGTGCTGCAAATGAAAGTATTTATTATACGGAGTTTGCCGTGAAATGTATTCGTATTTTCCTTTGTATGCTGGCATTGTCCTGTGTAAATAAAGGAACCTTTATTTTCCTGCAGTCCATCGGAAATCCTACGCAGTCCACACTTTTATCTATAATGCGTGAAATCTTATTTGGTGTTGGTTTGCCGATTCTGCTTCCGGTCTTTTGGGGGCTGTATGGTATATTATACTTTATGCCTGTGGCAGATATTTTGACATTAATTGCTTCTGTTATCGTCATTGACCATACAAGAAAGGTTCTTTCCCTTCCGGTCAAAGAAGCGTCGGAAACAGAGGCGGTTTTAGCAGACAGTCAGACATCGGATAGAAAGCCGCTGACAAACTATGTGATTACGATTGGGCGTTCTTATGGAGCCGGCGGCAGAACTATCGGAAAAATGTTAGCGAAGCGGCTGCATATTCCGTATTATGATGCCGTTCTTTTAGAAGAAGCCGCAAAAAGCAGCGGCATAAGCAGAAAGTTTTTGGAGAGTGTGGATGAAAAGCCTGTATCCTCCAATCTGCTGTATCATTATGTCGGATTTACTTCAGCGCAATATGATTCGTTTGTGCATCTGGCAAATCAGGCGCAAAGAGAAATTATAGAAAAGGTTGCGTCAGAAGGCCCGTGCATAATTGTGGGACGGCGTGCAGATCAAATATTAAAAGACCGTGCGGATGTTTATAAAATCTTTATTACTGCCTCGGTCAAAACAAGAATAAAGAGGATTTCAGAGCGTGATCATCTGACAGAACAGGAGAGCAGTAAGAAAATGCAGCAGGCAGATCGGGAACGGGCTGCTTATTATAACCAGTATTCTGATAAAAAGTGGGGAGATGCCTTAAGCTATGATCTTTGTATTGATACAGACAAACTTGGCATGAATGGGGTTGCAGAGCTTATTGTATCAGCACTCGGCAGTCTGCAAAAAGTTTAAAGCGCAGAGAAATCAGCGGTGGGATAATTGCATGGAAAGCAATGTTTCGCAATAGAATCAATTAGAAAAGGAGTATAAGAAAATGTGGGAAGAATCTGTATTAATTCCGTTTTTCAGGAAATTTGATGCATATCCGTTTTTGGTGAAGACCGAAAACGGAGAATACAAAATCGGAGAGGGAGAGCCGACCTTTACGGTCAGGTTCAACAGACAGATTCCGTTAAAGGAACTGATGACAAGCACTTCTCTTGCACTTGGCGAAGGATACATGAATGGGGACTTGGAAATTGAAGGGGACTTATATCATGCACTGGATCATTTTATGGGGCAGATGGGAAAATTCTCTACCAATGAGGGAGCCTTAAAAAAACTGATATTTACTGCTACGGATAAAAAGCATCAGAAAAAAGAGGTGCAAAGTCATTATGATATTGGAAATGATTTTTATAAGCTCTGGCTGGATGAAACTATGAGTTATTCCTGCGGATATTTTCTGCATGAGGACGATTCACTGTATCAGGCACAGATAAATAAGGTGGATTATATTTTGAAAAAACTGCACCTTGAGGAAGGAATGTCTTTGTTAGATGTAGGCTGCGGCTGGGGATTTCTTTTGATCGAGGCTGCGAAAAAATATAAAATACACGGTGTGGGAATTACACTCAGCGAAGAACAATGCAGGGAATTTCAGAGCCGGATTATAAAGGAAGGACTTGAAGAGTATTTGCAGGTTAAGCTGATGGACTACCGGGATGTTGCAAATTGCGGAATGTCATTCGACAGAGTGGTCAGTGTCGGTATGGTGGAACATGTCGGACGGGAGAATTATCAGCTCTTTCTGGACAGTATCGGGAAGGTAATGAAGCCCGGCGGCTTGTTTTTACTTCATTTTATCAGCAGTCAGAAGGAGCATCCGGGAGATCCCTGGATAAAGAAATACATTTTTCCGGGAGGAACGATTCCGAGTCTGCGAGAGATGATTTCCTGTGCTGCAGAAGATGATTTTCATATATTGGATGTGGAAAATTTGAGACTTCATTATAATCGTACATTACTATGCTGGGAGAAAAATTACAGAGAACATATTGCTCAGGTCAGAGAACATTTTGATGAAAAATTTGTCCGGATGTGGGAACTTTATCTTTGTTCCTGTGCGGCTACCTTTCATAATGGAATCATCGATCTGCACCAGATCCTGATGTCGAAAGGAATCAATAATGATCTGCCTGTGGTCCGGTGGTATTAAAAAGAGCGTGTCTGCCTTGACAAATAAGTGAAATAAATATAAAATAACGGTGTTATGTAGATGACATCGTTATTTTTATGCGTCAGGCGGGCGCATGTTCTCATGGAGGCAGACTTTGAAGAATGACAGAGAAACACGGGAAAATTTATTGAGATGTGCAAAGCAGGAATTTCTGGAAAAAGGCTATATGCAGGCATCTCTTAGAAATATCTGTAAAAATGCAGGGGTGACGACAGGTGCGCTCTATTTTTTCTTTCAGGATAAAGAAGATTTGTTTGCCAATCTGGTGCAGGCACCGTTGGATCAGATTTATCAGGTTATGTCAGACCATTACCGCAAGGAAATGGAGAATCCGCCGGAGCTATTAAGCAATCCGGCGGATTTTGGAGCGGATATTGAAGCGGCAAAGCAGATCATTCATTTCATGTATGAGTATCATGATGAGTTTGAATTGATTTTGGTAAAGAGTCAGGGGTCAAGGTTTGAAACCTGCATAGACCGGTTTGTGGAAATTTCAGAAAAGCATTACCGTCTTATGGCAGACTGTATTACAGAATCCATGCATGTTAAAAAGTTAGACGATTACGTCATACACTGGCTGTCACATGTGCAGATTGATATTTTTGTGCATATGCTGACACATGAACAGTCCGAAGAAGAAGCCTTAAAGCATATTGAGGTCATTGTAAAATATTTGATTTCAGGCTGGAGCAATCTGTTTCAAACAGAATAGGAAAGAACTATGCTGCAGGTAAAATCCTGCGGCATAAAAAATGCATTTTAAATAACACTGTTATGTACATGAAAATATTTATCAATAAGGGAGGAAGCGCCATGTATCTGGAAATAGCAGACATAAAAAAGAGTTATGGTAAGGACGGAAGCTTTGTGCAGGTTTTAAAAGGGATCAGTACAAGGATTGAGAAAGGGAAAATGTGCGTCATTCAGGGAACCAGCGGTTCCGGGAAGTCTACATTTTTAAATTGCATCGGAGGGTTAGATACCGTAGATTCCGGTTCCATCCGGGTGGAGGGACAGGAAATCTCCAATCTGACGCAGGAAAAATTATCGGATTACCGGAGGGAGAATTTGGGTTTTATTTTTCAGTTTTATAATCTGATTCCTAATCTGACTGTGCGGGAAAATATTCAGGTCTGCCAGTATTTGTCGAAAGACCCGCTGGATTTAGAAGAACTGCTGCAGACTTTAGGGCTTAGTGAGCATCAGAATAAATTTCCAGCACAGCTTTCCGGCGGACAGCAGCAGAGGTGCGCCATTGCCCGGGCACTTGTGAAAAATCCAAAGCTTTTGCTCTGCGATGAGCCTACTGGAGCATTGGATTCCTCTACCTCAAGAGATATTCTTGTTCTGTTAGAAGAAATCAACCAAAAATACGGTACTACCATGCTCATTGTTACCCATAACAATTCGATTAAAAATATGGTAGATCAGGTCATCGTCATTAAGGATGGTCAGATAAAAAAGGAATATGAGAACGAAACGAAGGTACCTGCAGCTAAATTGGAGGATCTGTAAATGCAGAAAATATTAAGAAAACGGATTTTACGGGATTTGCGGGAAAACCTTTTCCGGTATCTCGCACTTGGAATTTTGATCATTGTGGGAATGTATATCATTATCAGCCTGGTAGGTGCAGCAGATACCATTATGTACGGTACTGCCCGAAGTGCAAAGGAAAATTATTTAGAGGACGGGGAATTTTCGGTCTTTGTTCCGCTGACAGAAGAAGAAAAGGAGTCATTGACAGAAGAGGGAGCGTCAGTAGAGGAGCATTTTTATCTGGAATACAGCGAAGCAGACGGCGGAATCCTGCGGATATTTGAAAACAGAGAGAAGATTGACCGGATAGAACTCGAAGAGGGCAGACTTGCAGAAAAGGAAAATGAAATTGTACTTGAAAAAAGATACTGCGAAGAATATACGCTTTCGGTTGGAGATGTGATTTCCTTTGGGGGCAGGAATTTTCGTATCTGCGGAATCGGTACATCAGCAGATTATGAAGCGCCGTTACGGAATCTGTCAGACAGTGCTGTGGACAGTAAGCAGTTTGGTATCGGTTTTGTGACTGCAGACACCTATGAGAGATTAAGGGAAGAGGGAAAAAGCATCATTACGGAGGAATATGTCTATGCGTACCGGTTAGAAGGCGGCATGACAGAAAAAGAGCTGAAAGATGCACTTAAAAAAATGAGTATTTCCCCGGATCAGATTGAGGATGACTATTTCAAAGAATACTGGGATCAGACAGGAGGAAAGAAAGAGGAATTTGAGGAGGCTCTTTATGATCTCAAGGATGGCACAAAGGAGTTAGCGGAAGGAATCGGAGAGTTAGAAGAACATAACAGCGCACTGACAAAAGGGGCACAGGAAGTATTTGCTGCTTATCTTAAGGAAGCAAATGACAGTTTGGCATCCTTTGGGGTAAATCAAATGACAGAAGATAACTTTGCAGAGGAGCTTGAGCGCATTATAAAGAAATCGGACAATGCCCTGCTTGTTATGAAGCTGAAATCTGTAAAAGAACAGCTTTTGGAACTGAAAGCTTTTGCAGACGGCGTAGAGGAATATACGGAGGGTGTGGCCGAAGCCTCGGAGGGTGCAGATGAGCTGGCAGAGGGAAGCCATAAGCTGCAGAAAGAAACACAGAAATTCATGAATGATTATTTTGATTATGAATTGTCGAATCTGATGATGTTCCTTACCGCAGAGGATAATATGCGGATTGGTGCTGCCGCAGATGACCAGATCATTAACAAGGCGGCAGGACTTGTGGCAGGCGTTATCATATTAATACTGTTCACATATGTGATTTCCGTATTTGTGGTGCATGGGATTGAACAGGAGGCAAGCATCATCGGCACTTTATATGCCATGGGTGTAAAGCGAAAGGAACTGCTGCTGCATTATCTGACACTTCCTGTAATGGTCACCGGAATTGCCGGAATCATCGGTACGGCTTTCGGTTACAGCAGCTTAGGCGTAAATGTGCAGATGCAGGATTGCTACGCATATTTTTCCGTGCCTTCCCTTCCAACAGTTTATGAACCCTATCTGTTGGCGTATGGTATTCTGATGCCGCCGGCTGTGGCTGCTTTCGTCAATTATTTTGTCATTCGGAAAAAATTAGATCAGCCTGCCTTAAAGCTGATCCGCAATGAGCAGAAAACAAGAAGAACAGGAAAAACCCAAAATCTAAGGCTTGACGGGCTTGGGTTTGTAGGAACCTTCCAGCTTCGTCAGATGTTCCGGGAGCTGCGCACCGCATTTACCGTATTTTTTGGATTATTTGTTTCTCTGCTGATTGTCATGCTCAGCCTGGATTGCTATGTGCTGTGTGAGCATATCAGTGTGGAAAATAAACGGGATACCAAATTTGCCTATATGTATACATATAAATATCCGGAGGAGACTGTCAAAAAAGGGGGCGAAGCAGCCTATGCAAAAACATTAAAACGGGAAGCCTACGGCTATAATCTGGATGTGACGCTTTTGGGAATAAAACCGGATAATCCTTACTTTGATGCACCTGTGGAGGAGGGGAAGGACAGGGTTTTGATTTCTTCCGCAATGGCGCAGAAATATCATCTGTATAAGGGAGATGAAGTGGTACTGTCAGATGAGGAACAAGAGATGGCGTATGCCTTTACAGTGGATGGTATTGTGCAGTATTCCACAGGCTTCTACGTTTTTATGGATATAAACAGTATGCGTGAATTGATGGGAGAGCCGGAGGATTATTATAATGTTGTATTTGCCGATCATGACCTTGAAATCGACAAAGGAAGGCTTTATGCTACCGTGACGAAGGAAGAAATTGAAAAAAGCGCGGATATTTTTGTGGAGCTGATGATGTCCATGGTGATCATGATGGGCGTTGTGTCCGCCTTGATTTTCATGGTTGTAATGTATTTAATGATGAAGGTGATGATTGACCGTTCCGCATTTTCTATATCTCTGATGAAGATTTTTGGCTACAGGACAAAAGAAATCCGAAAGCTGTATCTGAATGGGAATTTTTATATTGTTGCGTTGAGTACTCTTATAGGGATTCCGCTTTCTAAAATGATGATGGACGCCATGTTTCCCTATATGGTTTCTAATGTGGCATGCGCAATCAATCTTTCCTTCCCATGGCAGCTTTATGCGGGATTGCTTGGCAGTATCTTTCTTTTGTATTTTATCATCAACCGGATGCTTTACGGAAAGCTTAAGAAGATGGCTCCTGCAGATGTACTGAAAAACCGGGAGTAGACAGTTTGAGAAATATTATCAATAGTTTTTTAGAGTTTTGCAGGGGAGCGTGTTATAATGTGTTAGTGAGAACTAACTAAAATAATGAGAAAGAAAGGTAGTGTATTTATGGTAAAAATTACATTGAAAGTAGATGGAATGTCCTGCGGCATGTGTGAATCTCATATTAATGATACGGTGCGCAGACAGTTTGCGGTAAAGAAGGTATCGTCTTCTCACAGCAAAGGACAGACAGAGATTATTGCGGAAAATGCTCCTGATGAGGATGCTTTACGGAAAGCAATCAATGAAACCGGCTACACAGTGCTGTCTGTTGAAACGGAACCATATGTAAAGAAGGGGATGTTTCATCGCTGAAATATGGAGGGAGAGATGAAACAACAATCATTTCGTATTTTATGGCTCATGTTAGGATGTATCTGTTTAGGACTTGGAACCATTGGAATCGTGCTTCCAATCTTACTAACAGTGCCGTGAAGGAAGTTTTGGTTGGAAGAATCTGAATACAGTAAAGAAATCTTCAACTTTTTTAGAAAATAGAAGAGTTGAAGATTTTTTAATTGGTATACATCCAAAGGGACTGTAACGATCGGATTGCTGGATATGGAAACTGTAAATTGACGGAAAATTTCCTGTATGCTAATATATTAAAAGATAATTGTTGACGGACAGCAAACGCAATATCATGAATAGCGGCAAAATGCGATTTAATAAAAAACAGCATAAAATAGTAGATTCGGGCAACAGGAAAGGCGGATGATAAATGGGCGACAGGAAATACAGCAATAAAATAACCTGGATTTTTGCCGTATTGATTACAAGTGTTCTTCTATATTTTTTATTGGGGGAATGCTTGCTTCCGGCAGATGAATGGGGGAATGATACAGATCTCCAGATTTACCAGGGACAATGGGTAAGAGTGCTGGAGGATGGAAAGAAGGTTCCGCAAGAGATTCCTGGTGGGTGTCAGGCGGCAAGGGGTGAGACAGTCGTAATCGAAACAGAGCTTCCGGAAACCCTGCAGAAGAATAACTATCTGTGTTTTCGCAGTGCAAAACAAGATATGGAAATCTATGTGGATGGCGAGTTGAGACAACAATATTCCACAGAAAAAACGCGGCTGTTTGGCAAAGCATCCGCGGTAGCATTTATCTTTTTTGAAGTTCAGCCGGAGGACGCAGGCAGAACGCTTCAGGTAAAGACTCGGACCGATTCTCCCTATTCCGGTATTTTTTATACAGTTTATCTCGGAAGCCAGATGGAGATATGGCAGCACTATTTTAAGCAGTATGGTGCGGAATTGGTGGTAGCTTTTCTGATACTGATTCTGAGCAGCCTAAGTATTGTCGGGAGTATGGCATTAAGGTTATGTTATAGACAAAAGGTCAATTTGGAATATTTAGGCTGGGGAATTTTGATTGCAGGAATCTGGCTGATAACCAATTCTGTTTTTCGCCAGCTTATTTTCCCTAACCTTTCCGTAGTAAATGATATTGCCTTTTATATGATTATGCTTCTGCCGTTTCCGTATCTTCTCTATATGAATGGGATTCAAAAGGAGCGTTACCGGAAAGGATACCTGATTGCAGAGGTCGTTGCGCTGACAGATTTCTTTTTATGTACCGTATTACATATTTTTAAGTGGAAGGATTTTACAGACACGATTGTTTATATGGCAATGGTCTGTCTGTTGACAATTCTATTTATGGCAGTAACCATCCTGCTTGATATACGGAGAAGCTTTATCAAAGAATACCGTTATGTAGCAACAGGAATTTTCTTCGCCTTTATTTCTGCGGTAATTCAGATTATCGTTTATTTTCGCAGAACCAGCTTGTTCAATGGTGTGATTCTTGCAATCGGACTGATATTCCTGCTGCTCTTTGCCAGTATCAATACAATTAATGAAATTATGTATATGGAGCGGGAAAAGCAGCAGGCGTTATCCGCTAGCGCAGCAAAGGGGCGTTTTCTTGCCAACATGTCCCATGAAATCAGGACGCCAATCAATGCTGTGCTGGGTATGGATGCCATGATATTAAGAGAAAGCACAGAAGCAAATGTCAAAGAATATGCATTGGATATTAAAAATGCAGGACAGAGCCTGCTGGCATTAATTAATGATATTTTGGATTTGTCTAAAATAGAATCGGAAAAATTGGAGATTATTCCGGCGGAATATGATTTTAGCAGCCTGATTCATGATATTATGAATATGATTACAGCAAAGGCAGAAGATAAGGAGATAGCGGTTCATTTGGTCATAGATGAGGAATTGCCGTCCAGACTATGGGGAGATGATGTAAGGATTCGTCAGGTATTGATTAATCTGATGAATAACGCCGTGAAATATACGGAACAGGGAAGTGTCACTCTGACAGTGGAGGGGACGTTACAGGAAGAGAGGATTCTTCTAACCTTTTCAGTGGAGGATACCGGCATTGGAATCCGTCAGGAAGATATAGAAAAACTATTTGCTGAGTTTGAGCGTATTGAAGAGCAGAGAAACCATCATATTGAAGGAACCGGTTTGGGCATGAGTATTACGACACAGCTCTTGCAGCTTATGGGAAGCCGGCTGCAGGTGGAAAGTGAATATGGAAAGGGTTCCAGATTTTATTTTATGCTGGAACAGGGAATCGTGGATGCGGAGCCAATCGGTGATTTGGAAAAACGGATTCAGGAACAGGCAACCCAGTTTACATATCAGGCGGCGTTTGCTGCACCGGATGCCCATATTCTGATTGTAGATGATAATGCTGTGAACCGGAGGGTATTTATAAATCTTTTAAAGGCAACAAAAATACAGATCGATGAAGCTGCCGGTGGTCTGGAATGTCTGGAAATGGTACGGCAGAAACCGTATGATATGATTTTCCTGGATCATATGATGCCGGATTTGGATGGAGTAGAGACTTTACATCAAATGATGAAATGGGAGGATTACCCGTGTAAATCAACACCGGTGGTAGCTTTGACAGCCAATGCAGTAAGCGGTGCAAGGGAGATGTATCTGAAGGAGGGCTTTTGCCAATTTCTTTCCAAACCTATTAATCCGGAGAAATTAGAGAAAATGATCATGCAAATGCTTCCTAAGGAAAAAGTTATTATGGGAGAAATCAAAGATCGTTCGGATAGAGCAGCAGAACCGGAAGAGCTGCCTGTTATTGAAGGAATTGACTGGGAGTATGCCTTGCTGCATTGTAAAGAAGTGGAACCTTTGATGGATACGATTCAGAATTTCTATCAATTTGCCGATACAGAATATATGAGTCTGAAACAATTTTTTGAGATGGCAGAGAAGGCAGGGACACAGGAGCAGTTAGTACAGGCAATGGAACAGTACAGAATTAAAGTGCATTCCATGAAAAGCTCTGCAGCGATGATAGGAGCAGTGTCACTGGCAGGTATTGCAAGAATGCTGGAATATGCTGCAAGGGATCAGAATAAGGAGCGCATCATTCAGGTGACCCCTGCGTTTCTGGAGGAATGGCAGGGAATGAAGCAGCGGCTGACACCATGCATCAAAGAGGCTGCATCTTGGGAACAGGGGCAAAAGCCGGAAGCGGATCCGGAGATGACGGAAGAATATCTTCATTTGCTGCAGGATGCCATGGAGGATATGGATATTGACACAGCGGATGAGATTATAGTGCAGATTAAGAACTTTCATTATCCGGAGCAGATGATGCCTTATATAGGGGGATTGGGGCAGGCGGTTGCTAATCTTAACGTAGAACAGACGGTGGATGAGATAGAGAAACTAAAAAAGTGTATGAGGGAGTGTATCAATGAGAAAGATATTATTAGTAGGAAAATTGAATGAGGTTATTCGCAGTTTGAATGAGTGTCTGATGGGAGAATTCCAGGTGCAGCTATGTGCCGCACAGATGAAAAATGTGCAGGGAATGGTTAAAATAATAAAGCCGGAGATGATTATTTTCTGCGAGATAGGAATTGAGGAAGTAAATACTGCTATTCTGAATTGGTTGCAGGAAAAATATGCTGAAATTCCGGTATTGATTATTACTACCAGTGAGAGCTGGAGAAAATACAGTACATTTTTGGAAAGCCGTCAATTTGAAAAGCTGTTCCGTCCTGTGACCAAAAATGAACTGCTGAATAAATGCTATCAGATGATTCATATCAAAGGAGTGGAATATCAGTATCATAAAAAGAAAGAAACCAAAAAGATTTTGATTGTGGATGACAGCCCGTTGTTACTGCGCAATATGAAAAATATTCTGGCAGATAAGTATAATGTCATTCTGGCGACTTCAGGAGAACAGGCGTTAAAGATGATTCCGCAAAAGGAACCGGATCTGATATTGTTGGATTATGAGATGCCCGGTATGGATGGGAAAGCCACTTTTGAGGCTATACTGGAGGATGAATTTTCAAAAGATATTCCAGTAGTATTTTTGACCAGTATCGCAGACAAAAAACATATTTATGCGGTGTTAAAGTCTTATCCGGCCGGTTACATTTTAAAGCCGCCAGATAAGGAGAGACTCTTATCTACGATTGAGGAAGTATTTGGTGTAAATTAAATGGCATCTTTTCGTCTGTGACAACACAGTATTTGTCAAGATGCTTCCGGAAATTGCGGATAAAATGAAGCAGGCGGAGATCGGATACCCATACAGCGGGGCAAAAGAGCATTATATTCTGGATATTGATGACGCTGAATTTTTAAAAGAAATTATCAGAAAATATTAGCACTCACCTCTTGACAGTGCTAACAACAAGTGTTATATTGTCAATTAGAAAAAGAAAACCTGCATATTCTGCAGAAGCAATCCGCAGAATATCCATAGAACTTATCAGGAGGTGTTATCATGAACATACAGAAATTCACACAAAAGTCAATCGAAGCCATGAACGATTGTGAAAAGCTCGCATACGAATATGGGAATCAGGAAATTGAGCAGGAGCACTTGTTGGTGGCGCTGATGCGTCAGGAAGATGGTTTGATCCCGAAAATGATTGAGAAGATGGAAATCAACAAAGAACATTTTATGGATAACGCCATCCGTCATTTAGAGAAGCGCGTGAAGGTGTCCGGCGGTCAGGTCTATGTGGGTCAGGCATTGAACAAGGTATTCATCAGTGCTGAGGACGAAGCAAAGCAGATGGGCGACGAATATGTGTCCGTAGAGCATCTGTTTTTGTCTCTGTTAAAATACCCGAATCCTGCCTTAAAAGAAATTTTTAAAGAATACGGCATCACCAGAGACCGGTTTTTAACGGCACTTTCCACTGTAAGAGGAAACCAGAGAGTGACTTCCGACAATCCGGAAGCAACCTATGATACTTTAGAGAAATATGCCACTGATTTAGTGGCAAGAGCCAAAGATCAGAAAATGGACCCGGTCATCGGCAGGGATTCCGAGATTCGCAACGTAGTCCGTATCCTGTCAAGAAAAACGAAGAACAATCCGGTACTCATCGGTGAGCCGGGTGTCGGTAAAACCGCCGTAGTGGAAGGGCTGGCACAGCGTATCGTAAGAGGCGATGTACCGGAGGGCTTAAAGGACAAGAAATTATTTGCCTTAGATATGGGTGCATTGGTAGCCGGAGCGAAGTACCGGGGCGAATTTGAGGAACGTCTGAAGGCCGTATTGGATGAAGTGAAAAAATCCGACGGACAGATTATCCTTTTCATTGATGAGCTGCACACCATTGTAGGTGCAGGCAAGACAGACGGAGCTATGGACGCCGGAAATATGTTAAAGCCAATGTTAGCAAGAGGAGAGCTTCACTGTATCGGTGCCACTACCTTAGACGAATACCGTCAGTACATCGAAAAGGATGCCGCTTTAGAGCGTAGATTCCAGCCGGTCATGGTAGATGAGCCGACGGTAGAAGATACGATTTCCATTCTCCGCGGACTGAAGGAACGATACGAGGTTTTCCATGGAGTAAAAATTGCGGACGCAGCCTTAGTGTCTGCGGCGGTATTGTCCAACCGCTACATTTCCGACCGGTTCCTGCCGGATAAAGCCATAGACTTAGTAGACGAAGCCTGTGCACTGATTAAGACAGAGTTAGATTCCATGCCAAGTGAATTAGACGAGCTGAATCGCCGCGTCATGCAGCTTGAAATCGAGGAAACCGCCTTGAAAAAAGAAACCGACCGTTTAAGTCAGGAACGGCTTTTGGCACTGCAGAAAGAGCTTGCGGAACTGCGGGATGAATTTTCCAGCAAAAAAGCCCAATGGGACAATGAAAAGAAGTCTGTGGAAACCGTACAAAAATTGCGGGAGGAATTAGAAAATCTAAAAAGTGAGATTAAGCAGGCTCAGCAGAATTACGATTTAGAAAAGGCAGCAGAGCTGCAGTATGGAAAACTGCCGCAGCTTCAAAAGCAGTTAGAAATAGAAGAAGAAAAGACAAAAACAGAGGATTTATCCCTGGTGCATGAAAATGTCAGCGAAGAAGAAATAGCAAGAATTATTTCCCGCTGGACCAAAATCCCGGTGGCTAAGCTGACCGAAAGTGAGAGGAATAAGACGCTGCATTTAGACGGGGAGCTGCATAAGCGTGTGATTGGCCAGGACGATGGCGTGACAAAAGTGACAGAGGCAATTATCCGTTCGAAAGCCGGTATCAAAGACCCTACAAAGCCAATCGGTTCCTTCCTGTTCTTAGGACCGACAGGTGTCGGTAAAACAGAGCTTGCCAAGGCATTGGCGCAGAGTCTTTTCGATGATGAGAGCAACATGGTTCGTTTGGATATGTCCGAATATATGGAGAAATATTCCGTTTCCCGTCTGATCGGAGCGCCTCCGGGATATTTAGGCTATGATGAGGGAGGCCAGCTCACCGAGGCAGTCCGCAGAAAACCATATTCCGTTATCCTGTTTGATGAGGTGGAAAAAGCGCATCCTGACGTATTTAATGTACTTTTACAGGTGCTTGATGACGGTCGCATCACCGATTCCCAGGGCAGAACCGTTGATTTTAAAAATACGATTATTATTATGACCTCTAATTTAGGAAGCACACATCTGCTAGAAGGCATTGAGCCGGACGGCAGTATCCGGCCCCAGGCAGAAGAAGCAGTCATGCAGGAGCTTCGGGGTAATTTCAGACCGGAGTTTTTGAACCGTTTAGATGAGATCATTATGTTCAAGCCGCTGACGAAGGATAACATCGGCAATATTATTGACCTTTTAATCAAGGAATTAAATGAGAGATTGAAGGATAAAGAAATCAAGGTTGCCCTTTCCGATGAAGCGAAAGCCTATATCATTGAGCAGGGTTATGACCCGGTTTACGGGGCAAGACCGCTGAAACGGTTTTTGCAGAAGCATGTGGAAACGCTTTCTGCGAAATTGATTTTAGCGGATCAGGTAAAAGGCGGAGATACCATTCAGATTCATGTACAGGATGGAAAACTTACCGCAGACGTTTGATAATCAGAATAAAAGGAATTGCATGCGGACAATAAGATTCACATGCAATTCTTTCTTTTTTGGAAAAAAAGAAAGGACTTTCGGGTATTTTTTTGCATATAGTGCAAAAATAAAATATAAGGTATGAATCAAAATTCAAAATTATGCCTCTACATCATTAGAAATTCATTTGTTTTTCTTACGGATCATGTGGGAACACGCACTTTTTTAGAAGCGGGTTTTCCATGCAAAGACAAAGAGTGGATACAAACGGCGGACTGGTACCGCAAACAGTTTGAAGTCTTCTGGAATCAGATCATGATGAAACGGCAAAACAGCAGGAACGGAAGGAATTTTAGATTGCAAGATTGCGTCTGTCATTCTTTCGCTTTTAGCAGACCATGTACTGCGTGAAGCCAATCACTATATTCGTATTCTAGAGCATGGATACATTGGGTGAAGGAGGATGTGAATATGGATCTATGTTGTTATCCCTCTGTGGAAAAACCCGGTACTATGAGATAGAAGCCATTGAAATACCGATTGTATATAGTAAGTACAAAGACCATGACCCGAACGGTCTTCTTTATGTTCTGAAAAAAGATGCGGACAGAATCCGAAAAGGTAGTCGTTACATTTACCCATTCCTTAGACCGTGCCCTTTCGATACATGTACAGGGGCTTTCCTATGATGTGCAGACGTCAGACGGTGCCAGCGTGGGAAATAATAAGAATTTTCCGGGTAATGAAGCGTGGAATCGGCTGCAAATGCCGCAATTTCTGTCAGAAACTGTTGAGCCGGTGCGCAAAGTAGGATAGGTTAATTGCACAGTCCCGCTGAATAGTTGAAAAACTTCAGCATATAGTATAGTAAGAACATAATTATAAGTGATGAAATGAAAAGATTGCAGAATTTTCTGGCTGGTATGGATTTGCTGCTGCTTTGTATGCTTGCAGGTCATGTAGCGGAGCATAAAATCATAGATTTTACGAAAAATGAAGTAATGGGAAATGGGCAGACGCAGGTCATGCAGGCGGAAACAGTAAAGGAGACTGATGTCAGGAACTACAAGCAGGATCAGGCAGAAAAAAAAGTGGCACTTACCTTTGATGACGGACCGAATCCGGAATATACAGAGGTGCTTTTAAATGGACTGAAGGAACGTGGTGTAAAAGCCACGTTCTTTCTGCTGGGAAAAGAAGCAGAAAAATATCCCGAAATTGTAGAAGATATGTATAGGGACGGTCATCTGATCGGAAATCATTCCTATGAGCATGTGAATTTAAGCAGCTTAAGCGATGAAGCAGCGATTGCACAGGTGGATAAGACCAATCAGGCAATCTATCAGATTACCGGAGAATATCCGGAATATATCCGTCCGCCCTTTGGCTGCTGGAAGAGCAACTTAGACTATAAAACGACCATGATCGAAGTGCTGTGGAATGTTGACCCCTTAGATTGGAAGACGTCAAACACAGATGAGGTAGTAAAGAGGGTAAAAGACAGCGTGGAAGAAAATGATATTATACTGCTGCATGATGCGTCGGAGACTTCGGTGCAGGCAGCATTACGGATTATTGATGAATTAGAGAAAGAGGGATATACCTTTGTGACGGTGGAGGAGATATTGTTTGATTAAATATCCTTTGTTTTTGAAAGATTGCAATCATCTCCATGCAGCAAAAATGAAAAATAAACAGATGATATGGGATCTGATTCTGAAAAAATGCAGGATTTTACGTAACAGTTCAGCCATGAAATAATGCAAATATCACAAAACGAACAAACGCCTTT
>CAYWXJ010000042.1:0-16420 GCA_964462405.1 uncultured Eubacterium sp. | reverse complement strand
ACAAGCCCTTATAGGGCGTGAGCAAACCACCGGCTAAGCCGGTGGTTCTGATTAAGAATTCTTATTAATTCCAAAAAGTGGTTGACAATAAGAAATACATGTGTCATTGTATTGACAATATAGTACAATAATACATGAGAAGGAAAGGACGGGAAGCGTGGATACATTAATTGAAGTTAAGAACCTGATGAAGATTTATAATCCGGGAGAAAATGAAGTCCGTGCATTAAATGATGTATCACTTCGAATTGCAAGAGGAGAATTTGTAGCTATCATTGGACAGTCCGGCTCCGGAAAATCTACATTTATGAATATGTTAGGTTGTCTGGATGTTCCGACTTCAGGGAGCTACTATTTGAATGGAAAGGATGTAGCGGGACTTTCGGATGATGAGCTGTCAGAAATCCGCAACAAAGAGATTGGATTTATCTTTCAGGGATTTAATCTGATTCCCAATTTGACTGCACTTGAGAACGTAGAACTGCCTTTGATCTACCGGAATGTTCCGGCGGCAAAACGGCATGAGATGTCGGTTGCTTCTCTGTCGAAGGTGGGTCTGGAGCATCGTATGCATCATAAGCCAGCCGAGATGTCGGGAGGACAGCAGCAGAGGGTAGCGATTGCAAGAGCATTAGCAGCAGCTCCGCCGGTAATTTTAGCAGATGAGCCAACCGGCAACTTAGATTCCGGGTCCAGTAAAGAAATCATGCAGATCTTACGGGAGCTGCATGAAGAGGGAAGGACCGTCATATTAATTACCCACGATAATAAAATTGCAGCAAGTGCAAAGCGGGTCATCCGCATTATGGATGGGAAAATCGTATCTGATACCAGTTATGAAAAAGAACTGGACAAAGATATAGAAGGGATTGCAGAAGAAATAGAAGAAGAGGTAGATAAGGAGTAAGAAGATGTTCAAGAAGAGAGAAAAAACAACAGAAATTGCAACAAGAAGACCAAAGAAAAAAATAAAAGCCTGGAAGGTAATTGCTCTGATTATCGTGTTAGTCATCATTCTTCGGATTGTTGCCGGAATTTTCTTCAGCGGCGGGGGCGATATGCTTATATCGGTAGATACGGAAGCGGCAGTCAAGGGTGAGATTACATCCACATTAGATACCAGCGGAACGATTGCAAGTGAGCTGACAAGAGTATATGCATCACCGGTGAATGCACAGGTTGGAGATGTGCCGGTGGAAATGGGTCAGAATGTGCAGAAGGGAGATTACCTATTGACCTACGATACGACCTCTTTGCAGAAGAGCTATGACATTGCAGAATTACAGGCAAAGGCAGAGAGCGCAACATCCAATGACACATTGGCAAAGAGCAGTGAAAGTGCAACAGATTTAGCCGTAAGCGCCGGTGTTATCAGCACCCTGCAGAGCCAGATTGATACCTTAAATGCCGAAATTGCCAATTTACAGTCCCAGGCAACCAGCAACGAGTTAGCAAGCAATAACAATACGGCAGTCAGTGAAGAAATTGCAAAGCTTCAGGCAGAACTCGAAAGCATCAATGTCCAGATAACGGAGTTAGAAACAAAGAAGACCGAAAAAGGTCTTTCTGATAAAGAAACAGAAACATTAAAATCTTTAAAAAAGAATAAAACAAAAAAAGAAAATAAAATTGCCAAGAAACAGAAGTCTTTAAATGATGCAAAGGATATTGCCAACGATCTTACCAATATTAAGGCACAGCTTACACAGAAGAACAGCCAGCTTGAGGATTTGCAGAGCCAGCTTGCAGAGGCACAGTCTAAAAAAGCAACTGCAGAAGAAGGAATCCTGTCAGAGGAAGCAAAGGCAAATATCAGCTACAGCCAGCAGGCAAGCAAGCTGACATTAGAGCAGACTGCAGACAGCTTGTCCCGGGCAAAGGCAGGAATTACGGCGGATTTTGACGGAATCGTAACAAATGTGGAAGCTTCGGCAGGCACTATGGCAGCAGAGGGCACACCGCTTGTTACCTTAGCAAGTGCAAATGATATGTGCGTAGAAATTTCGGTTTCGAAATACAATCTCACAAACATACGAATCGGTCAGACCGCAGCAGTGACCTTCCAGGAAAAGGAATATGCGGGAACCATTAACTACATCAGTAAAATTGCAGAAACAAATGAGTCCGGAGCGGCAATGGTAACGGTAAAGGTGCATATTGAAAACCCGGATGAAAATTTAATCCTGGGTCTTGATGCAAAGGTAAGCATTGATCTTGGAAAAGTGGAAAATGTAGTAAAAGTACCGATTTCTGCAGTAAACTCAGATACGGCCGGAGATTTTGTCTATGTTGTAGAGGATAGTATTGTAGTCAGAAAATCTGTAACTACTGGTATGGCATCGAAAGAAGAGATGGAGATCAAATCGGGAATTGAAGAGGGAGAAAAGGTGATTACAACGGTGGATTCCACAATTATAGAAGGAATGCCTGTCACTGAGAATATACAGGAAGATATTGAAGCTGCCCTGACAACAGAAGCAGTAGAATAGGAGGCAGTTTATGTCACAGTTATATGAATATCTGAAAATGGCTGTTTCTAATATCAGAGCGAATAAGGTAAGGTCCTTTTTGACAATGCTTGGAATTATCATCGGTATTTCCTCCGTAATCTTAATTATGTCATTGGGAAACGGAGCAAAAAATGTTATCACAGAGGAAATGGCGGGAATCGCCGCCGGACAGATTGCACTTTATACCTATGACAGCACAGGCTCTTACTATATTACGAATGACGATATTGCAGCCATTGAAGAAAACGTGGAAGGAATCAAAGCCGTCAACGTATACAGCGGCTGCGAAGGTACAACTACTACCAAAAAGGGAGAGTTTGAGGTGCAGGGAAGCGGTCAGATGGCGTCTTATCCGTATTTTTCCACAACCGGGATTTTAAAAGGCAGATATTTTAATGAAAACGAATATCTTGCGGGACAGCCGGTCTGCATGATCGGAGAAGAAGACGCATTGCGTATTTTCGGTTCCACGGATGTGGTAGGAATGAATTTAGATGTGACCTGCTGGGGAACAGAAGTAACCTTTACGATTATCGGAGTGGAAAAGGCAGAAGAAAGCTCGCTTTTCAGCTTTACTTATGAAAATTCTCCGGTATATATCTATTTCCCGTTGACCGTACTTTCTAAAATATATGGTATGGAAATGGACGATTATTATCAGATTTACCTGTTGGCAGAGGAGGATGCGGACACCGCAGCGATTACCACACAGGTAGTAAATTTATTAGAGCGCAGACATCAATGTTATGGAGAGGATATTTACCAGTACGAAAGCTTTAATGATTATATGAGCATTGTAAATACCGTCATCAATGTAGTGACAATGCTGATTTCGCTGGTAGCGGCAATTTCTTTGCTGGTAGGCGGTATTGGTGTCATGAATATCATGCTGGTATCTGTGACCGAGCGTACCAGAGAAATCGGTATCCGTAAGGCGTTAGGGGCAAAGACGCGTTCCATTATGCTGCAGTTCTTATCAGAGTCTGCAATTATAACCATGATCGGCGGATTGATTGGAATTATCAGCGGTGTTGCAGGTGCGTATTTGGTAGCGAAGGTAGTTGCACTGGTAAACCCGCAGCTTTCATTTACGCCATCCGTAAGTATCAGTACGGTAGTGATTACCACTTTATTTTCATCTGCGATCGGTCTGTTCTTCGGAATTTATCCGGCAAAAAAAGCTGCAAAACTCAGTCCGATTGAGGCATTGCGCAGAAACTAGGCATTCAAATAGGAAGAAAAAGGTGTCAATTCGACACCTTTTTTGTTGTTCTGGTTGTGTTTCTTAAAAGCCTACGCTATAATGTTACAGGAGAAAAAGGGAACATCAGGAGAGAAATGTGCATATAGTATATTGATATTTAAAATGGAGTCATGATTGTGAATCATTTTGAAGAGCCTTATTTGCGGATGCCGGAGGAATACACCGGCAGGATGCCCTTTTATCTGACATATCCTATGCCGAATGTATATCAGACAGAGAAAGAATATGAGCGGGATATGGAACGTATGAAGGAAATGTATCCGAAGCGTATGAAAAAACTGCTTGCATATGTTGAGGAAGAATGTGACAAACTGGAATACGAAGGAAGTATGATGTATGATGAATACCCGGATAGAGTATTGTTGTATAAAATATCAACAGGTATCTATGACAAAGCCGTTCCGATGCAGGAGATGGAGCGAAGAGATGGCAGGAGAGACCGGGATTTGCTTGATGTGATACAGGTGCTTTTGTTTGATGAAATGCACAGACGCCGGGGCAGGCGCAGACGCTGCTGCCGGAGATGGTGGTAGGAGAAAATCGCTGCTGTTCATTCTGCACCATGCACTATGCTGCATGGTGGCAGGAGTGAACAGTAACATTTCGGGTGGATAAGAGGACGAAAGGTGGAACGTACGCCATGAAAAAAGGGCTTATAAAAGGGTTGGTATTATTGGCTGTATTCTGTTTCGGAGTATTAGGCTTTGGACAGTTAATGAATCACTCAAATCAGGATCTGACTACGGAGATGGCAGATGCAACACTTCCTGTAGTTTCTTTATATATGCAGTCAGAGGACGAAGCGGGTTTCCGGGAAATCAATAAGCTGCGTGGATATACGGCAAAAATGAATGGGGTATATATGCGGGATGCAATTACACCTGTCAGCGAGGAAAGGATTTTGCCGATACTGATACGAACCTATGATACAAAGGTGGATGGAATTTCCTATGAAATCCGAAGCATGGATATGGACAGGCTTATTGCAGATGCAGAGGTAGCAGAATATGAGGAGACGAAAGAGAAAATCAGTGCGAAGCTTCCGATTCAGAATCTTTTAGAAGAAAATGAAGAGTATCTGCTGATTATTAAGCTTTCTTCGGGAGAGGACATCATTTACTATTATACGAGGATTGTTGAGGAACAGAATTGTTATGTAGATGCATGTGTCGATTTTACCATGGATTTTCATGAGAAGACATTTTATGAAGAAGGGGCGAGGAGCCTTGCTATCTACTTAGAGCCGAATGCTTCCGGCGATAATTCTACTTTGAATAAAGTAGACATTCATTCCAGCTTAAAGCAGGTGGCATGGGCAGATTTTGAAGGAGAACGTCTTACCACACCAGTTCCTTCTATTAAAGAAATCAATTCCTCCTATACCGTAGTAATTTTAGAATACTTAGTGGCGTCCACAGGAACCGGCGGTGAGATGGAATATTATAATGTGGAAGAATATTACAGGGTGCGTTATACCAGCGATAGGATGTATCTTTTAAATTATGAGAGAACGATGGAACAGATATTTAGGGCGGAGAGTGCGGAAGTTTATGATAATTATATTCAGCTTGGAATCCGTAACCAGAATGTAGAGTTCGCTTCCAATGAAAAAGGCAATATCGTCAGCTTTGTACAGGAAGGCGAGCTGTGGTGCTATAACGAAACAGGCAATCAGTTATCCCAGGTGTTCAGTTTTATCGGAAATGAGGGAATTGATGACAGAGAGGATTACAGAGAGCATGACATAAGAATTATCAATACGGATGAAACAGGAAGTGTAAATTTTGTCGTATACGGTTATATGAACTGCGGTGCCCACGAGGGTAAGGTGGGAATCTGTGTATATCATTATGACAGTGTGGCGAACACCATAGAGGAAGAATTATTTATTCCTTCCTACGAATCCTATCAGGTCATGAAGGCGGATTTAGGACAACTTATGTATGAAAATGCACAGGGAGTATTTTTTATTATGCTCGAAGGAACGGTATACCGTATTGATTTAATGACTATGCAGGTAAAGGAATACATTACAGGTCTGCAGGAAGGAACCTATGCCATTTCCGATTCCCATAAATATTTTGCATGGACAGAAGGTGCGAATGAGAATGCAGCAGATACGATTTTCTTTATCAATCTTGATACGGAAGAGAAGGGAGAAATTGCGGCAGGCAGCGGTGAATACCTAAAACCCCTGGGATTTATGGATGAAGACTTCGTCTACGGGGTCGCAAGAGCTTCAGATGTAAGACAAGACCTTGCAGGAAATATCACTTTTCCGATGTACCAGGTCAATATCATGGATGCGGAATCTTTAGAACCCTTGAAATCCTATGAGAAAGAAGGATATTTTGTAGAAAATATTGAGATTGAAGATTATATCATGTACCTTAACCGAATACAGTTTAATGGAATGGCATATGTGGAGGCAAATCAGGATACCATTATGAATCGGGAAGGCGACAGCGGTACGATTGTCGGCGTACACACTACAGTAACCGAAGTAAAAGAAACGCAGGTACAGCTTTCACTTGCAGAAACGGTAAAAGAGACAGCGCCAAAGGTTTTGACGCCAAAGGTAGTGGTATTAGAAGAAGACAGAGAAATTGCCTTGAATTATGCAGGAGAAGAGAGCAGCTATTACGCCTATGCAAGGGGAGATGTGCTGCGGGTGACAGATGATCTGCAGGAGGCGATTTCCGTTGCAAATGATGAGATGGGTGTCGTTATCGGCAAAAGACAGCAGTATATCTGGAAACGTGCGAGAAAATCTGCGCAGACGGAAATCGGAGTAACAGTAGGAGAAGAAGATATAGGCGGTTCTTCTATTGCCCAATGCGTCAGTGCCATGTTAGAACAGCAATCCATTAATATTGGTGTCACCGCACTGCTTGATCAGGGCAAGACACCGAAAGAAATTTTAGAAACCACAATGGCAGATGTGACGGCATTGGATTTGACAGGATGTGATTTAGAAGAAATTCTCTACTACATTAATTTAGGTACTCCGGTGTTTGCAATGCGGAGTGATACGGAAGCAGTGCTGGTAGTAGGATATGACGCAAATAATGTTATTTTATATAACCCGTTAGAAGGAGCTTCCCAAAAAATGGGATTGAGCGACGCCGCTGAAATGCTTAAAAATGCAGGAAATGTATTCTTTGGATATATTCTTGACAGATAAAAGAAAAGGAGAGAAATGAAATGGAACAGTTTGCAGCAGTTATCAGTAAAGTGGACGAATTTGTCTGGGGACCAGTGATGCTGGTTCTTCTGGTGGGAACGGGTATCTTTTTGACGGTACGTCTGGGATTCGCACCCTGGAGAAACTTAGGCTATGCGCTGAAAATGACCTTGAGTAAAGAAGCCAGGCAGAGGGGAAAAGGTGAAGGTGATATTTCCCCCTTTTCTGCGCTGACCACAGCATTGGCGGCTACGATCGGAACAGGTAATATCGTAGGTGTGGCAACCGCTATGGTATCCGGCGGACCGGGAGCATTGGTCTGGATGTGGCTTTCGGCAGCATTTGGACTCAGTTCAAAATTCAGTGAATGTATGCTGGCTATCAAATATCGGGAAGTCAATGAGAAAAATGAGATGTCCGGCGGCCCCATGTATACCATGAAAAAGGCATTTAAGAATAAAAAGGCAGGTTCCGTGTTAGGCTGGCTGTTTGCCCTATTTGCAGTCGTTGCTTCCTTTGGTATCGGAAATATGACGCAGGCAAATTCTATTTCAGATGCGTTAAACAGTACATTTTCCCTCCCGGTAAATGTTACCGGTGCGATTCTGACCGTATTGGCATTGGCGATTATTGTAGGCGGAATCAAGACAATCTCAAAAGTATCTTCTGTTGTAGTGCCGGTAATGGCAATTTTCTACGTTATCTGCGGACTGCTTGTGATCATCGGAAATATCAGGGAGCTTCCTGCAGGAGTTGTCATGATTTTTAAAATGGCATTTTCCATAAAGGCTATCGGCGGCGGATTTTGCGGTACAATTACAGCGGCACTTATGAACAGTATGCGTTACGGTGTAGCAAGAGGAGTCTTTTCGAATGAAGCCGGAATGGGTTCGGCAGCAATTACGGCAGCGGCAGCAACTACAGATAATCCGGTAAAACAGGGTTACATCAACATGACAGGAACCTTCTGGGATACCATTGTGGTATGTACCATTACAGGACTTTGCATTGCGAGCTCAGGAGTCCTTGGTACGACCCAGACGCATGTGTCCGGTGCGTATGCGGTCAATGAAAACAGCATGGTAATTACAGCCACGGATACATCAGGAAATGATGTGTCCGCTACATATCAATTTGAAATAGCCGGAAATCAGATGACCCTGCAGAAGGAAGATTCGGAAGAAGCACTGGTACTCTACGCGATGGAAGGAGGAAAGCTTTTACCGGAAGATGCTTCCGTAAATTCCGTAACAGGAAAATGGAGCGATGCAGCCGGAAATCATTATTCTTTTCAGGAGGACGGCAGGTATAATAAGGCAGAATTAGTAAAAGGAGCAGCGCTTACGATTCTGGCGTTTGAAAGCGTGCTCGGAAAAGGCGGCGGAATTTTAGTATGTATTGGAATCGCCCTTTTTGCATTCTCTACTATTTTGGGATGGGAATATCATGGAGAAAAAGCATTCGAATATCTTCTGCATACGCACAAATACAATATGCTGTATCGTATCGTATTTTCTGTGATCGTTTATGTAGGAGCAACCACTGCATTAGACCTGGTATGGAATTTTTCGGATATTGCAAATGCACTGATGGCAATTCCTAATCTGATCTGTCTGTTGGCACTGAGCGGAGAAATTGCTAAGGATGTAAAAGAATTTCAGAAGGTAATTGGAAAAGAAAAACCAAAAACTAGATAAAAATGCATAATTTTTGAGTGCGGAAATCATTTCTTTCGTGGGAAATTGCTGATTTTGTCAAAAGGATATTGTAAATTTAAGAATTATAGTTTATATTAAACAATGTACTTTAGGAGGAAATGAAAACATGAGCAAAAAGGAAATTGTAGTATCAAATGTTTCAAAAGAACATGATAATCCAATTGCTGAGCTGGTGCAGGTCGCATGCCAGTTTGATAGCAATATCACCCTGGAGAGTGAGAACCGCCGAATTAATGCAAAGAGCATTATGGGAATCATGGCTTTCAATCCATCCAAGGGAATGACAGTAAGTATTATTACAGAAGGCAATGATGAAGAAGAAGCATTAATTGCAATGGAGAAGTTTTTAGTTTGCGAATAGGATTTTTTGGTTTAGGGAGGTCAAAAAGATGGCAAAGAAACCACTAAGAAAGACAGCACCTGTGGTAAAAGCAGAAAAAGCAGTAGAAGTAAAACCGGAAGTAAAAGCAGAAGTGAAACCAGAAGCAAAACTGGCAGAAGAGAAGAAGGAAAAAGCTAAAGTAGAAGAAGCTAAAGTAGAAGAAGCTGCAAAGGAAGTTGTAAAAGAGGCAGCAGAAGTTGTGAAAGAAACAGCAAAAGAAGCAACTGCAGCAGTAAAAGAAACCGCACAGAAGGCTGTTAAGAAAGCAGCAACTGCAAAGAAAACAGCAAAAGAAAAAGCCGTTTTACAGCCGGAAGTATTTGTACAGTATGAAGACAATGGCGTACAGGAAGCAAATATAGCTGATGTTGTAGCTAAAATCAAGGCTTTATATGTAGCAGAAGGACATCGTGAGTCTTCCATCAAATCACTTCGTGTATATATGAAACCACAGGAGTGGAAAGCATATTATGTAATCAATGATAAGATCTCAGGAGAGATTCAGATTTTCTAATTATGAGAAGTATGAGATAGAGAAATCCCGATTCCGTTGGAACCGGGATTTTTTGTTGTCAAACATCCGGTGGGAGCTGCCAGTGGCAGGTCCTGCAGGCGATGATATTCAAAAGCGAGAGATTAGGAATTTCCCGCTCTGTAACTGTCTAACAGACGATGGATTCTGTCATAAGGGTCCAGTAAATCACTGATAGATACGTCGTGATTTAAGGTATCAATAATGTATGCAATGTATTTGCTCATATCGCAGTTGATATAATAAGGTTTTGCTAAAAGCTCTTCATCCTGGTAGGTCAGATTTGTCGTTAGCAGGCGGTAAATGATGCCATCCTCATATGCCTTATCGAATTTCTCTAATCCATTGGTAAACAGACCAAAGGTAGCAACTACAAAAATACGGTTTGCTTTCCGTTTCTTTAATTCGGTAGCAACGTCGATCATACTGTCACCGGAAGAAATCATATCGTCAATAATCAGTACATCTTTTCCTTCTACGGAGGAGCCTAAAAATTCATGCGCTACGATTGGGTTGCGTCCGTCCACGATTTTGCTGTAGTCCCGGCGTTTGTAGAACATACCCATATCCAGACCTAATACATTGGCAAGATAGACTGCACGGTTCGTACCGCCCTCGTCAGGACTGATTACCATCATATGGTCGTTGTCAATTTTCAGATCCTTTACGTTGCCTAAAATGCCTTTGATAAACTGGTAAGCAGGCTGAACGGTATCAAATCCCTTTAAAGGAATGGCATTCTGTACCCGCGGATCGTGAGCGTCAAAGGTAATAATATTATCAACGCCCATATTGATTAAATCCTGAAGGGCTAAAGCACAGTCTAAGGATTCTCTGGAAGTACGTTTGTGCTGGCGGCCTTCATATAAAAATGGAATGATAACGGTGATTCTTCTTGCTTTTCCGCCGACAGCGGCAATGATACGCTTTAAGTCTGCAAAGTGATCATCCGGAGACATCAAATTAGTATGTCCGCATAGAGAATAGGTCAAATGGTGATTGGTTACATCTACCATAAGGTAAAGGTCGTATCCGCGGACCGAATCCTGAATGACACCCTTCGCTTCACCGCTTCCGAAACGTGGACAGGATGCATTTAAAATATAGGTGTCACGCTTGTAGCCGTTTAAGATGGTAGCATCAGAGTGTTCATGCTCCCGTCTCGCTCTCCAGTTGACAAGATACTTGTCCACCTTTTCACCCATTTCCTTGAAGCTTTCTAACGGAATCAAACCGAGGGAGCCGGTAGGAAGAGTTTGTAATAGTTTTTCATCGTTTGCCATGATAGTCCTCCATAAAATATATTGCATGTAGTTTATATTTCAATAGATAAAATCTAATGAATTATTGAAGCTTCTTCTGAATACGGATGTCATCCCCGAACAGCTTTAACATCACGTAGCTGTTTGATAGTCTTGAAAATGTCCGTTCAGAATAGATTTCTGCAATCTGATTCAAGGTCAGATTCGTAGAAATAATAGTTGATTTCTTGCGCAGAATACGTTCATTTAAACACAGAAACAACTGTGATATGGTAAAGGAATTCGGCATTTCCGTACCAAGGTCATCAATGATTAAAAGATCACAGTCAAAAATATTCTGGTGGGCAGAGATAATATCTTCATCCGTTTCCCGATGAAACGTGTTCTTCTCAAATATATCAAATAACTGGAACGCCGTAAAGTAAATTACGGAATGTCCTGTATCTAAAAGCTCTTTTGCAACGCAGTTCGATAAAAAAGTCTTACCCACACCGGTATCTCCGTAAAAAAACAGATTGGAAAAAACATTGTCAAATTCTTCAATGAATTTTCTGCAGTCCTTTACTGCGTTTTGCATGGTTTCAAGTGAACTTAATCCTGTTGCCGGATTGATTTCTATTTCAGAATAGTAATCATAGGAAAAGGTGTTAAAATTCTCGTCTTTGAGAATGCTGCGTATATTTGACTGGGTATAGACCAGATCGATGGCGCGCTGCTTAAAGCAGTGACAGCGTTTATTGCCGATATAGCCGGTATCTTTGCAGTCTTCACATTCGTAAGATGGTTCTAAATAGTGTTCGGAATATCCTAACTCCTTTAGAATGTCCAAACGCTTCTGTTTATAGTCAGAAAGCAGGCTGCGCAGTGAACTAAGCGCAGTTACATCACCGTTTAATAATTTTTTTGCATGCGCAAATGAGCACGAAGAAATGGCATCGTCGATCTCTTTCAGACGGGAATCTTTGCCATATACTTCCCGGATATGGTCATCTACAATGTGCTGGCTTCGAAGCTGCTTTGCATTATATTCACGTATAATTTCATCGTATTGCGAATTGCTTAACGGCATAATAGTAATCTCCCTGTATTCTTAACTTGTGGTTTTTAAAAGCTGCTTTTCTAACTGGTCATAATTATAAGTCCGCTGGGGAAAGTTGTTAAACCGGTTGCCCGCGGAAGCAGCACGCTGTACAGTTTCCTTCGATTTGGCGGCAGAACGTGATTTCTGGTGTTCTGCATCCAGCTTAATAATGTCATTTAAGTTATGTACATTGTTTTTATGCCAGTTGGTTAAAATGGTATCGGCGTATTCAAAGCTTGCCTTGCCTGTTGACTGGATGGTGCGTCTGCAGGCTTCCTTAATAATGTCCATGGAGAAGGCATATTGATCTGTCCATTTCTGGATCGTCTGAATTTCTGAAGGAATCAGGTTGCGCCCATGAATACCGAAAACCTTCATAACAGTATATACATTCTGATGATGCAGGCTGTGCTCGGCTCTTGCCTGAGCAACAGAAGAAATACCCTCTTCGGCCCAGGAAAGCGCGATTTTTTCCATATATCTAAGGCTGGTATGTCCATTGCTGATGCAGGTCTCTATCAGATATTCAATTAAATCCGTAGAAAAGTGAAGTCCGTCATACCAGTACAGAATCGTGCGGATGTCTGTCGGATTTAAGGTTCTGCCAAGATAGTTCTCCGCAATAAAAAGAAGCTCCTGAACTGCATCGTTATCCTGGAAATTATCAATCTGCTCTAAGGTATAGGTATCTTTTCCGGATGGAAGTGCTTTCGAAGCTGCAGAAATATCCTCTGAATCCTGCATGGCAGGATGTTCAGCAGCCGGAAGAGCCAAAGCAGGTATATCCTCCTGCGGAAGTGTCAGCGATATGGCGCAAACTTCACCCTCGGTATTATATTCTAAATGCAGCAGATGCACTTTCTCCCAGTAGATTAATGCACGCAGAATATCTTTTTCTGTATGCTCAAATATATCTGCAAGACTGGAAACGGAGAACACCTGTTCAGCTTGATTCATACATCGAAGCAGATATAAATAAATTTTTATGTATTCTCCATTCGCACGCGTCATATACTTATCTATGAAGATATTAGGAACACAGGTGGAAGATAGAAAACCACTGCCCTCTAAGGTAATGTTAGCCATAGTAATGCCCTCTTTCCAACTCTAATCTGCCCCAAATTATAGCACGGGTTTTGGGAATTGAAAAGAGCGAATTTTGCCACAAACCCTTTAAAATCAAGGGATTCAAGAAATGTGGATAATGTGGATAAAGTTTGATAAGGATGTGAACCATAGGAAAATCATGTATCAGGCAAGGTGGGATACAGAAAAAGAATCCACATTCTAAATGTTCATAAAAAAGCATTTAAAATGTGGATAATGTGGACAACTTAGTGCATAAGTAGATTTTCCCCGATTTTAACAATATCTCCGGCACCCATAGTTATCAACAGGTCACCGTTCATACATTTTTTTTGTAAAAAATTCTCAATTTCTTCAAAGGAGGGAAAATACCAGGCTTCTTTTCCGAGTGCCTGAAGGTCTTTTTGGATATTCTCGGAGCTGATACCTAAGGTATCTGTTTCCCTTGCGGCATAAATATCCGCTAAGACTATGATGTCTGCTAAAGAAAGAGATTTTGCAAAATCCTTTAAGAAAGCTTTGGTTCTGGTATAAGTATGAGGCTGGAACACACAGATTATTCGTTTGTGCGGGTAATTCTTCGCAGCAGTTAAGGTAGCGGTAATTTCAGTCGGGTGATGTGCATAATCGTCAATAACGGTAATTCCTTCCTTATAAATACCCTTGAACTGAAACCTCCGGTCGGTTCCTCCAAAGAGGGAAATGCCGGTTTGAATGGTTTTTAGCGGAAGGGCAAGTTCTAAGGCAGCGGCAATTACTGCAAGGGAATTCGATACATTATGCATACCCGGAATGCTCAGGGTAATGGAAGAAATGGCTTTTCCCTGATGCATGGCAGTGTAAGCGGCACATCCTTTCTCATCGAAGGTAATGTCAGAAGGATAGTAGTCGCAGGAATTTAAAAGACCGTAGGTGACAACAGAAACCGGAAGGCCTTTTGTGATTTCTTCATAGTCCGGGATTTGGCCGTTTATAATAATGGTGCCGCCCTCTGCTGTGTTGGCAGCAAATTTGCGGAAGGAGCTGCGGATGTCGGCAAGGTCCTGGAAAAAGTCTAAATGATCTTCTTCAATATTGAGGATGATGCTGTATTTCGGACGGAAATTCAAAAAGCTGTTGGTGTATTCGCAGGCTTCCGTCAGGAAGAACTCGGAATGACCTACCCGGATATTCCCGTTGATGGCTTTTAAGATTCCGCCGACGGAAATGGTGGGATCTGTATCTGCGGTAAGGAGAACCTGGCTTAACATGGAAGTGGTTGTAGTCTTGCCATGGGTTCCGGCAACCGCAATGGAGTTGGAATAATTGTCCATGATTTGTCCTAGAAGCTCTGCCCGTGTGAGCATGGGAATTTTTGCAGCTTTTGCTGCGGCAAATTCGGGATTGTCTTCGTGGATTGCAGCAGTAAATACAACTGCGTCGATTTCGCTGGTAATATTCGCGGCGGACTGGGGATAGGAAATACAGGCACCCTTTGCAGCAAGCTGCTTTGTAAGTGAAGATTCCTTTGCATCAGAGCCGGAGATGGTAAATCCCTCTTCTAAAAGGATTTCTGCAAGACCGCTCATACTGATGCCGCCAATACCAATAAAGTGAATGTGAATCGGTTGTCCGAAATTAATTTGATACATATGCTTTACCTGTCCAATCTGTTTTTAATTCATATTATAAAAAATATCTTCTTATATTATAACCAACTATCTGAGTTTTGCAAATTGTTGATGGCATTTTTTATTATATAAATGGAATTGCAAATAGAAGAGAAAATCAGCAATATATTATTTTGTTGGTGGTAATAATAACCAAAACATGTTAATTTTAACAAAAAATAGTAAAAATGAATTATAAAATTGTTAAAAATGTTGTACTAAAAATGGAAATATGATATAATTCATCTATCACATAATGAGAGTTGACAAGAGGTGAGTGACATGATTCGAAAAGAAATGATAGCTATGCTGTTAGCAGGCGGACAGGGAAGCAGACTTGGCGTATTAACTGCGAATGTGGCAAAGCCGGCAGTTGCATTCGGCGGCAAGTATCGCATTATTGATTTCCCATTGAGTAACTGTATCAATTCTGGGATAGATACAGTGGGAGTTCTGACACAGTATCAGCCGCTTCGGTTAAATACTCATATAGGAATTGGTATTCCGTGGGATTTAGACCGGAATAACGGCGGTGTAACCATCCTGTCGCCTTATGAGAAGAGCGACAGCAGTGAATGGTATACAGGTACGGCGAATGCAATTTACCAGAATCTGAGTTATATGGAGAGTTATAATCCGGAATATGTACTGATTCTTTCAGGAGATCATATTTATAAGATGGATTATGAGGTAATGCTGGATTTCCATAAAGAGAATAATGCAGATATAACAATTGCAACCATGCCGGTTTCGATGGAAGAGGCAAGCCGTTTTGGTATTGTGATTACAGATGAGAATAAGAAGATTTTGGAATTTGAAGAGAAGCCGGAGCACCCGAGAAGTAATTTAGCATCTATGGGTATTTATATCTTTAGCTGGAAAGTACTTCGGGATGCATTGATTCTGATGAAGGATCAGAGCAACTGTGATTTTGGTAAGCATATCATTCCATACTGCCATGAGAATAAGAACCGTATTTTTGCATACGAGGACAATGGCTATTGGAAGGATGTCGGAACACTAGGCTCCTACTGGGAAGCAAATATGGAGTTAGTTGACCTGATTCCGGAATTTAATTTATATGAAGAATACTGGAAGATATACACCAAGACAGATAATGTGGAACCGCAGTATTTATCATCAGATGCAATTGTTGAGAAGAGCATTATCGGTGAGGGAACGGAAATTTATGGTGAGGTATATAATTCTGTCATTGGAGCCGGAGTTACGATAGCAAGAGGAACGGTGATAAGGGATTCTATCATTATGAAAGATACCAAGATCGGAGAACGCTGTTCGATTTATAAATCCATCATTGCGGAGAATTGTGAAATCGGCGATGAGGTGGAGATTGGAGTCGGCGAAGAAGCACAGAGCAAGCTCAATGACAAGATATATGCATTTGGTCTGGCTACCATTGGAGAATGTTCCTGTATACCATCTAAGGTAAAGATTGGAAAGAATACAGCAATTTCCGGTATTACAGACAAAGAGGACTATCCGGACGGAATACTTGCCGGAGGAGAATATATTATTAAGGCAGGTGACAGCAAATGAAGGCATTAGGAATTATTCTCGCAGGTGGTAACAACAATCGTATGCAGGAGCTGACAAGCCGCAGGGCAATTTCAGCTATGCCGATCGGCGGAAGTTATCGCTGTATCGATTTTGCTTTGAGCAATATGAGCAATTCTCATATACATACGGTAGCAGTTCTGACACAGTATAACGCAAGATCCCTGAATGAACATT
>CAYWXJ010000041.1:0-16440 GCA_964462405.1 uncultured Eubacterium sp. | reverse complement strand
ATTTGCAGCAGATTTACAGTCTGTCCCCTTTGGCCACTCGGGAATCTGCCCATTTCAGTAAGTGCGTAATAACGCCCTGACAAGATGGTATTATAGCATAGTAATCTTCAGTTTTCAAGTAATTTTTTAAATTCTCTCCAAAATTACAGCAGACTTTTTCTGCATCGTTACAGAAATCACACCCTGATTTGCATGGTAATACTGCGGCATCAGAGAATAACCGTTCTCGGTCGTGACGATCAACTGACGCAGGGTTCCATACAGCGGTACTCCGGCTCCTAAGATATTCAACTGCTTTGTCCGCTCCTTATCATCATTATTTACAATTATAACAAACTGCTGCTGACGTTTAAATCTTGCATAACAAAGGAGGTTATCCTCGCTGTCTAAGAACTTAAAGGAACCATTTTTCATAGCTTCGTTGTTCTTGTGAATCCGAATTAATTCCCTGTGCAGATCAATCAACTCAATATTCTCATGTCCCCATGGATAAGTCCTGCGGTTATCCGGATCAGTAAAGCCGCAGAGTCCGGCTTCATCACCGTAGTATATAGTCGGTGCTCCCGGCCATGTCATCTGAATCAGCACAGCCTCACGCATGACGCCATAATCAACACCCTCACTGGCTGCCGCTGCACCTAAGTATTCCGCTCTGCCTGCCTTATGATTGGTTCTGGTCAAAAATCTTGAATGGTCGTGATTGGAAAGCTGGTTCATAGAGCAAAGAAGTGACGGTGTCATAAAACTGGTCATATAATGGCGCATCGCTCCCTCAAATTCGCCAATCTTTCCGATATGCTCCGGGTGATATTCATCGCTGTGCTTCTCCATTCCGGTCAAAAACCAGGTCAACGGTTCCATAAATGCCGAATAGTTCATTATAGTATCCCACTGATCCCCTGCCAGCCAATCCTTAGGATCTCCATAATGCTCTGCTAAAATTACCGCATTCGGATTCGCCTCTTTGACTGCGTCACGGAAATCTCTCCAGAACTGGTGATTAAATTCCTTATTGTGTCCTAAATCCGCTGCCACATCCAATCGCCATCCATCGACACAGTATGGCTCAGATACCCATTTTTTACCGATCCGCAAAATATCTTCATATAACTCCTTAGAACCTTCATAGTTCAGCTTCGGAAGGGTATCATATCCCCACCAGCCCTCGTATTCCTTATTATAAGGCCATGCACTGTCCTGCGGATTTTTAAATCCAAAATAATGACGGTAGGGACTCTCCTTAGATGTATAAGCACCCGGTGCAAATCCCTCCCTGCCCTCATAGATCTGCTCCCTGTCCATCCAACAGTTAAAGGAGCCGCAGTGATTGAATACGCCGTCCAGAATGACTTTCATTCCACGCTTATGCACCTCCTGCACGAACTCGGCAAAAAATGCATTGCTCGCTTCTAAATTCTTCTGATTCGTTACCCGGCAGCGATAACGTGTTGCTTTCCGGTTATCCTGTTCGCCTTCTATTAACAATTCACCTTCATCTACTATGATTTTTCCGTAGTGAGGATCAATATGGTCATAATCCTGAATATCATATTTATGATTTGAGGGTGACACAAAAATCGGATTAAAATAGATGACTTCTACCCCAAGCTCCGCCAGATAATCCAGCTTCTGCCATACGCCTTCAAGATCTCCTCCGTAAAATTCTCCCACACTGAAATTCTCCGGACATTTATCCCACTGCTCCTCAGGCACCCGTGTACTGAGTTTGCGGATATAGAAATACTCTCTGTCCAGCACATCATTCGACTTATCTCCATTACAGAAACGGTCCACCATAATCTGATACATGACCGCTCCTTTTGCCCAGTCCGGTGTAGAAAATCCCGGAACAATCCGGAAAAAATACTGCTCTCTGACTTCTTTTGTCACACCATAACGGTCATAATAGCATTGCAAAAGCCCTGATACCACTTCAAAATAGTAGTAAAAGCTTTCCGTTCCAATAGGAATCTCTATCGCATAATAATCAAAGGTCTCATCTCCGTCAGCCAACCACATTTGATAACGTTGCTCTTTCGTACAAAGCCAGACTACATCTACATTGTTCTTTGCCGTACGGAAACGGATCGTTACCGTTTCATTTTCTTTTGGCTCCGCCGGAATCCTGTAATCCTTTGTTCCGTCTGAAAACAACGCCTGTTTACGCAGAATAGGACGCATCTGCATAATATATTGCTGCACTTTGTTTAACTCATACACAGATTGATACTTCATAAATTATCTTCCTCTTTCTTAACTCATTTGAATCTTAAAAGCTTTTATTATATCGGGGATTCCGGAGAAATTTCCCTATAAGTAAAAAAGACAGCCATTGATGTGCTGTCTTTTTTAGGAGAAGGTATTTTTACTATGGGGTGTAGCAAAAACTATATATAATGTATTGGGGGGTTTACGGTTATTATAATAACACCGGAAGCCGAATCAGTGTGCACAAAATTCAAAAAATTTAAAATCTTTTTTTCACCATATTGCATAGTACTTTTGGCTCATTCTTATTTTTTTATACAAAATCCTGCACAAATGCTTCCTCATTTTACCGATTTCTTTTAGCTGGCAGCGTTTTCGCTGGTTTTACCGTAAAAAGAGTGCCTCAAACTCATCCCGACTAATCTTCTCTTTTTCTAACAAAAGTTTTGCACATCGATTTAAAATATCTTCATGTTCATGAATAATTTCTCTGGCGCGGGCATAGCACTCATCAATGATCCGCTTTACTTCATCATCAATTCTTGCGGCTACCCCTTCTCCATATCCTCTGGTATGGGCAAGATCCCTGCCAATAAATACTTCATCATCCTCGTTGTCATAATTGATAAGTCCTACATTCTCCGACATACCATATTTTGTCACCATGGCTTTCGCAAGCTGTGTCGCCTGCTTAATATCCTGTGATGCTCCTGTGGTAATATCGTCAAATACCAGTTCTTCCGCTACGCGTCCTCCAAGGTCTACTACAATTTCCTGCAGCATACGGCCCTTTGTATTGAACATCTCATCATGCTCCGGAAGCGGCATGGTATAACCCGCTGCCCCTGTTCCTGTAGGAATAATGGATACCGAATATACCGGTCCCACATCCGGCAGTACATGGAATAAAATTGCATGACCTGCTTCATGGAATGCGGTGATCCGCTTTTCCTTCTCGGTGATGATCCGGCTCTTCTTCTCCGCGCCGATTCCCACTTTGACAAAGGATTTTCGTATATCGTCCTGCACAATATACGCCCGGTCCTCTTTTGCCGCATTGATCGCCGCTTCGTTCAGCAGATTCTCTAAGTCTGCTCCGGTAAAGCCTGCCGTCGTCTGGGCAATCTGTTTTAAATCCACATCATCGGCTAACGGTTTATTTTTTACATGTACCTTTAAAATCTCCTCACGTCCGCCAATATCCGGCCGTCCCACATGAATCTTACGGTCGAACCGTCCCGGACGCATGATCGCCGGGTCTAAAATATCCACCCGGTTCGTAGCCGCCATCACGATAATGCCTTCATTGATGCCGAAGCCGTCCATTTCCACAAGCATCTGGTTTAAGGTCTGTTCACGCTCGTCATGGCCGCCGCCCATTCCGGTTCCTCTGCGCCTTGCCACAGCGTCAATTTCATCAATAAACACGATACATGGGGCATTTTTCTTCGCTTCTTCAAACAAATCCCTGACACGGGAAGCACCTACACCGACGAACATCTCTACGAAGTCCGAACCGGAAATGCTAAAGAACGGCACTCCCGCTTCTCCCGCAACTGCCTTCGCCAGCAGGGTCTTACCGGTTCCCGGAGGGCCTACTAAAAGCACTCCTTTCGGGATCCTTGCACCCAGACGTGTGTATTTTCTCGGAGTCTTTAAGAAATCGACTAATTCCTCTAACTCTTCCTTCTCCTCCTGAAGACCCGCTACATTTTCAAAATTCATCTTATTCTGTTCAGTGGACAGCTTTGCACGGCTCTTACCGAAATTCATCATCTTACTGCCGCCACCGCCGGCTGCCGCCTGATTGTTCATAATCATGAACAGGATAAACATGGTCGCCATCACAATTAACAACGGCAGCAGATTCAAAATCCAGCTCTCCGGCGGCACATCTGTCATATAATAATTGGTGAACTGCTTTTCCGCCAGCAAATCCTGGATTTCATTGACATCTGATACATACAGCTCCTTTACCACATTATCCTTCAAACGAATATTCAGTACACCCGTCGGTATCTCTCTGTTCTGTTCAATTTCTATATATACTACATTCCCGTTTTCCAATGCAGTCTGAAATTCTGTCATAGTATATGCATAAGCTGCATCCTGCTTGGCATCCAACATCAGCCAGAGTGCAATTACCACAATCACCAGTACCGCATAGAATCCGAATCCTCTGTAACTACGCTTCTTCAACGGAAAACCTCCTTCTAGTCCAATTCAACTACACCGATATACGGCAGATTCCGGTATTTCTGCGCATAGTCAAGACCATATCCTACTACAAACTCATCCGGAATTTCAAAACAGGTATAGTCCACATTTACTTCCACTACACGCCGCTCCGGTTTATCTAATAATGTGCAGAGCTTAAGGCTCTTCGGATTTCTGTTCCGCAGATACTCCAGCAAGTAGCTCAAGGTTCTGCCGGAATCGATAATATCCTCAACTACCAGCACATTCTTACCTTCGATTCCCTCATCTAAATCTTTGACAATCCTGACCACACCGCTGGATTTGGTATCTGCTCCATAGCTGGAAACGGACATAAAATCCATGGAAACCGGTATTGTCAGACGTTTTGCCAGCTCACAGGTAAAAAATGCTCCGCCTTTTAATACACAGATCAAATGTGCCTGCTCGCCATTGTAATCTTCACTGATTTTTGCTGCAATTTCTGCAATTCTCTTATCCACTTCTTCCTCTGATAGTAGTACGCGCACTGTCTCGCTCATGTTTCATCCTCCATAAACTGTACTTCTAAAACGCTCCGGGTATTTTCTGTAATCTTATAATATTCGCTGATACGATAACCTACTGCCCACAAAATATGGGAGCCGTCTGCTAACAGCAATATCTGACTCCGCTTTGTCTTCGGCACTTTCTCATTGATCAGATAATCCTTTAATTTCTTCCTGTGCCCCTGTACATCTGCTACAAAGTAATCTCCCGGCTCTCTGTTTCGAAAACAGAGTCCTTTTTTTATCTTATCATAATCAAACCATTTCGTATACTGATTTTTGGGAATTTTTACATATTTTTTCTCTATTTGAAAGATACGGTACCGTATGATACCTTCCGGAAAATGGATCTTACCACTTATATCCTGCTTATGGTTTTCATCTTTCGGCAGCTCAATTCGGACTTTCTTAACATCGCTTGGACTTTCTTTCCGAGGAAAAGCCGTCTCTTTGCCTCCGGTATCGCGATACAGAAGCAACGCTCCATAAGTCTTCTCCGCTGTAATGCCATAGGGAAGGGATATTTCTTTTCCTACCTGCTTATCTGCTAATTCCAGTAATGCTTTTGCATGTTCTCTGCCTATATCTTTTCTGCTGCCGGATACCTCCGCCGCCAATTCTAACATCACCTGTCTTTGTAAAAACAAGGGCCAGTCAGAAAGTCCTGCAACAGCAAACCGTACTCCGCCGGACGCTTCTTTGGTTAAATTCTCTTTTAAAATCTTATCCACTTCTCCGGAAAGATATTCCGAAAGCTCCCGAACATCCTCTAACAGGCAGTTCATATGCAGCAAAGCCTGTTCATTGACCTTCAGCAGCTCCGGTATAATGCGGCTGCGGATCCGGTTTCTGCTGTAACATACATCTGCATTGGTCGCATCTGTCCGATAGACCTGTCCTTCCTCTTTTAAAAATTCTTCTATCTCGCTTCTCGTTGCACAAAGCAGGGGGCGGATAATATTCCCTCTTACCGGCCGTATTCCTGCAAGACCCTCAATTCCGCTTCCACGGCACAGATGAAACAGCATAGTTTCTGCATTATCATCCCCATGATGCGCCAGCGCAATCCTGACGTTTTTCCCATAGCGTTCCGCTTCCTGCGCAAAAGCTTCATAGCGCACCTTCCGTCCCGCTTCTTCCACAGAAAGCCCCTGCTCCTTCGCAATTTCCTCTACCGGATATGCAAAGGCACGAAAGGGTATCCCATATGTCTCCGCCAGCTTTCGGACAAATTCCATATCCATAAGGCTTTCCCTGCCCCGTATTCCATGTTCAACGTGCACGATGGACATAGTAAATCCCATCTGTTTTTGCAGACGCTCTAATATCCGAAACAGGCAGACGGAATCCGCTCCGCCGGAAACACCTACGCAGATGTGACTTCCTTCTGTTACCATATGATGTTGTTCCATGTACTCTGCAACCTTTTCAATCATGTATCTTAATTCTCCCAGATAGCGGCGGATAAAACCGTCATATCATCCTGTACTGCTCCTCCGGTATAATCCATAACCTGCTCTAAAATTTTTTTCGCAAGCAGTCCCGGATGGTTCGTCTTTATGCCGGAAATAATCTCCTGTAAGGTCTCCTCCGGTCTGTCAGTATGCAGATATTCTAACACACCATCTGTAACCATGACAAGAAAATCTCCGTCTGTAAGCTGCTTTTTCGCCTGCTCAATTTCAATTTCAACGCTGACACCTACCGGCAGGGAGGTGGACAGCAGACACTCCACACTCTTATTTTTATGCCGGATAAATGTGGCAGAGGCACCGATTTTATAAAAACCGGTTTCTCCTGTATACAGATTTACGGATGCAATATCCACGGTAGAATACTGCTCATCCTCTCCATGGATGACCATTGCAGAATTTAACATCTTGATTGCCGTTTCCTTTGTAAATCCCGCCTCAATAAAACGCTCCAATAAATCCACCACCAGCTCGCTTTCCCTGCATGCCTTAACTCCGGACCCCATACCGTCGGAAAGACTCAATACCAGCTCTCCATCCTCTTTTTCCAGGCAGGAAAAGTTATCCCCGGAAATAGATGCCCCATCCTTTGTCAGCTTTGCCACCCCATGTACCGCATGAAACATCGGCTCTTCCTCATAAATCACCTCTGTGACCTCTTTGCCGATAAATGTACGCGCATCCTTATGGACCTTCATATGCAGATCCAATGCCCCGGCCACCGCTTTTGTCAGATCCTTCATCGCTATGCAGTTTCCCCATTTAGACCGCACCTTTAAAATAGCCTGGAGATGTCCGTCATTTTTTCGATAGAGATGTACCTCCTCTGTTACGATTCCGCACTCCTTAGCACGATACCGGATTTCGGAAAGCTTCCGCTTTTCTTCTCCATCTAAAAGCTGCGACTCATTGGCACAATCCTGCATAATAAATGCCATGGCATCTAACTGCTGCGCAATCACTTCCCGGTTTTCTAACAGACGGTTATACCACGCCTTATTCAGCCTTGCCTGTTCAAATACCGTAACCGCCTCCCGCTCCACATGTCCCGCATAACAGCAGTTCGCCTCTAATTCCTTTCTTGTAGCATCATCCGCCGTCCCGTTCTGCATCAGACTGCCGATCAAACGGCTAAACAGCTCGTACATGGTAGGATTTGCAGGTGCCCAGCAAATCGCGCAGGTATCACACCCGCTGCAGATACGTCCCGTCACTTCCTGCTGAATTTTCGTCATTTCCTCCGTCTGCATATCGGATTTTCTGCTCATAGATAAAAATGTTTTTGACAATCCTTCAAAGCTCTTTGCATAGTTCATAAGCCGCTGCTCCTGATAAGCATCCTTCGCACCCTCCGCCGCCACAGTCTTTTCCTTTTCTTCCAGAAACAGATGTACCCCCCTTGCCGCTAATATCACAAAGCCAAAGATAAACAACGCCTCGCAAACAGCCGCTGCCGGGGTTATCTGATTCTTTATGTCAAAAATCCCTCCGAATATGGAAAGTGCCAAAGTTCCTCCTGCTGCCGCAAGTGCCGCCACCACCGCACTGCACCGCTTGTCCACCCATTCAGACATACGCACCGCTACTCCAATAATCAGCAGTGCCATTGCATACTTCGCAATCACTGTAATTGGGAGAAATGCTACCATTCCTGTCAGCATTCCCACCGATAACAGCCATCGCCCCCGCTCCTCTAAATATACTGCGGCAAAAAACGCCGGCACCAAAGGGTAACACCCCATAACCGAAATCCGGCAGAGCACTGCTCCTATAATACTGAGTGTAAATTGTTTCCATCCTGTCCTTGTCATACGCGAAATCCTCCTGATTCTTATTTTTACATTCCCGGCAAAATTTTTTCTGCCATAAGACTAAGAGGCATTATACGCATACGGCTCTGCTGTTTTTGTCAAACCCATGAATGCTTTTAAAAAACTTTTCGCCAAAAATGCCCTCGAATTGTAGATTCGAGGACATTTGACCATTCTAACATATTCAACTGATGTTTGTACCTTCACAGTTACTATTTTTCTTTAAATACAATCTCATTATCATAAACCAGACCTAATTTACTTTTTGCGGTATCCTCCACATATTCCTGGCTTCCAATATATTCTTCATAATCGGCAATCTGATCCCGACGCTCTGTTTCTTCTTCTAACTGCTCAAGCAATTCAGCTTCCTGTGCATTATACTCCTGATTCTTCTCATATAACCGCATGATCTGAATTGACATAACTGCAAGCAGGAATATGACGATACAGGCAATGCTTAATCTTCCTGCCCGGTTCTTTTTCTTTCTCCGGTATCTGCTCATTGTGTTTCCCTCTTAAATGACTTCTTTTATATTTACTGTTTACTTAATCCTATCTTAATCGCTTTTTTTATTTTTTTCAATTCCTTTCGGAAAAATAAAAAAAGTTTTTTCCCAGGTTTTTCCACAATTTGTAATATCTTCCCTAGCATTTTCAACCAAACCCTTATGATTTTCACAAACAACCGGATAATCCAGGGGCTGAGCAGGCTGTTTTCCAACAACATGCCAATGGCAACGCCTCCTAAGACGAACCACCGCAGCAATCCATCATTCTCCTGATAGAGCATGGCAAATATGCCAATCGCACAAAAAAGCCAGTAAAAAATATCTTCAATCGCGAAAAGAACGGTTCCATGCTTTACAATATGCCGGAAAATCCGAAACACATCATACAGCATCATCAGACCGATGCCAAAAAGGAATGAAACAAGCAGCAAACCACCCTCTCCGACAATGGTTTCACTGACTGCTCCGCTCATTTAAACAACCGCCCAAAAAAAGATTCTGCCTGCTTGCCGTAATCCTTCACCTCAGAATATGCCAGCGAATCGATCCTTCCCTCTACATCCACCTCTCCCTTTTCTAAGCTGAGACGGTTGACATGAAGATCGTTCCCTTTAATTAAAAGCATCCCCTGCTCTGTTTCTAAGAGAATTTCCGCCACATCAAAAGAAAGTACATCCACCACTCCGCTGAAATTTCCGGTCTTGCGGTTGCTAAGGAGAACCTTGTGTGCTTTATTAACTGTTTTTTCTTCCATACTTACCTCCTGATATACAACCGTTCTGCTTTGGAATGGTTGTCTTTATTTTTCTTTTTTACATTATATTAGGAGGCTTTGGGTTTTATGCCGAAGAATCTGCATGAACTATAAATACGCAAACATCTCTTTTGCATCTTCCTTACGGATAGATTCTGCTAAGGACAACACTTCAACCTTTACCGTCTTTTGACCAAAGGCAATCTCAATAATATCGCCGATCTTAACATTCACGGATGCTTTTGCCACTTTTCCATTTACCATAACTCTTCCTGCATCGCAGGCTTCATTTGCCACGGTACGGCGTTTAATTAACCTGGATACCTTTAAAAATTTATCTAATCTCATATTCATTCTCCTTTTCAAGAACTAAGTGGGCAAGCCCACCTCAACTTCCCACCCCCTCATTCATGAAGGGCTTGAACACTTTGTGCGCCGAGCACAACCGCTTGCGGCAAATTCCTCTTGTGTGAGTGCGCATCTTCGCCCGAAGGGCTTTTTATTATACAGGGAATTCTGAAGGAATTTCCTGTATAATAAAAATACAGAGGGCATCTTCTATAAAACGCCCTCTGCAAAATACTCTCTCTTCAGTTCAATTCATAAATTATGCATTAACTACATCTTTTAATGCTTTGCCTGCTTTGAATTTAGGTGCTTTGGAAGCCGGAATTGTCATCTCTGCTCCGGTAGAAGGATTTCTTCCAATTCTCTCAGCTCTCTCAGAAACTTCAAATGTTCCGAATCCTACTAACTGAATTTTCTCACCTTTCTTCAATTCTTCAGCAACTACATCTGTAAAAGCCTTTAATGCTGCTTCAGCGTCCTTTTTGGATAATTCAGTTTTCTCAGCCATAGCTGCAACTAATTCTGCTTTGTTCATTTAAAAATTCCTCCTGTGGATTTTCATTATACTTAAGGTTCGCTTACACCGATTACCTACAAGAATATTTATACTTGTTTTACCTATATTTGTCAAGAAAAATCAATGATTTTTGGCAATTATATTAACTTTTGCACAATATCAAGCATCGTCTGGCCTAAAATCTTTGATTTTTCTATGGAATCTTCCATAGATGAACCCTTTACACCAATGTAAAATTTGACCTTTGGCTCTGTCCCGGATGGACGGATACATACCCAGGCATCATCATTTAATTCATAATACAATACATTGGATTTCGGAAGTCCGGTCGGGTTTACTTCCTTTGTCTTTGTATCGGTAATGGTATCCTTCTGGTAATCTCTGACCTTTAATACCTGATAATCTCCGATTACTGCCGGCGGGTCTTTTCTCAGGCTTTCAAGAACGTTTTTGATTTTCTCTAAACCTTCTATACCCTTTAAGGTAATGGATTCCACATGGTCCTGATAGTAGCCGTAACGCTCATACATATCTAACATGGCATCCCATAAGGTCTTGCCCTGTGTCTTATAGAAGGCTGCTGCTTCGCATAAGAACATGGTGGCCGCAACGGCATCCTTATCTCTTGCATAGGTGCCCGGCAGGCAGCCGTAGCTTTCTTCCATGCCAAACAGATAGGTTCCTTTTTTTGTATTCTCAAACTCTAAGATTTTCTGGCCGATAAATTTAAATCCGGTCAATACCTCAATCAGTTCCACACCATAATATGCCGCAATGGCGTCTGCCATATTCGTAGATACGATAGAACGGATAAAAGCACCGTCCTCCGGGAGGCTTCCTTTTACCGCCTTGGTCTGTCCGATAATGTAATCTCCGATCAGGCAGCCGGACATATTACCGGTCAGCATATGATATTCTCCCGTCTTCTGGTCCTTAACATAAACACCAAGACGGTCTGCATCCGGGTCAGTTGCCAGTACAAGATCTGCATCTTCCTTTTTCGCAAGTGCAAGGGCAAGCTCATAGGCTGCCGGTGCTTCCGGGTTCGGGTATCCTACTGTCGGGAAATCACCGTCCGGCAGCTCCTGTTCTTTTACTACAAATACATGTTTAAATCCCAGTTCCTTTAAAATCGTACGCACCGGGATATTTCCGGTTCCGTGGAGCGGTGTATAGACGATCTTTAATTCATCACTGACTGCATCAATGGCATCCTGATGCAGTACCAGTTTTTTGATTTCTTCCATATACGGACGGTCAATATCCTCACCGATGGTAACATAAAGTCCTTTCTCTGCTGCATCGGACTTGTCCATGGTAAGCATGGCGCTGTAATCTGTCACTGCCTTTACCTCTGCCATAATTCCAGTATCATGAGGCGGAGTAATCTGTGCACCGTCTTCCCAGTATACTTTATATCCGTTGTATTCCGCCGGATTGTGGCTTGCAGTAACATTAATACCCGCAATACAGTTCAGTCTGCGGACTGCATAGGATAATTCCGGTGTCGGCCGAAGTGATTCAAATACATAGGCTTTGATTCCGTTTGCTGCGAGACAGAGTGCTGCTTCATCTGCAAATTCCGGTGACATTCTTCTGGAATCGTAAGCAATCGCAACGCCTCTTGCTTCCCCGTTGACCTTCCTGATGTAATTTGCAAGTCCCTGGGTTGCTTTCCGGACAGTGTAAATATTCATACGGTTCGTTCCTGCACCGATGACTCCGCGCAGACCCGCTGTACCAAATTCCAGCTCTGTATAAAATCTGTCCTCTACTTCCTTCTCGTCATCTGCAATTCCCTTTAACTCTGCTTTTGTAGTCTCATCAAAATAAGGATTGGAAAGCCACTCTTCATAAATTTTTCTGTAACTCATAATTTTCTCCTCCTGCTCTTATCCGTCACTCAAATCTTCATAGCTGCTGCTTGTGTTTGAGCTGTCGGTACTACTGTTATTGGTGTTACTGTTATTCGTATTATTAATCGACGTAAGAAGATTATACAGTGTTGTCAGATAATCTGTCGAAGACGAATCATTACTGCTGCTGTTTGTATTGCTGTTATCGGTATTGGTATTATTAGTACTGCTGCTGTTTGTATCTGTGTTATTGTTCGTATTGCTGCTGTTATCGCTATTGCTGCTGCCATTTGTATTATCTGTCTGAGTACTGTTATTATCGCTGCTGCCATCCTCCTCTTTGGAAGAATCTTCTGCGGATGCCGCAGTAAGTGCGATTTCAATTTCAGCCTCCTTGGAATTTACCACCAGCTTATTTGTAATCGTATCATATCCTTCCGCCTCTACGGAAATGGTATGAACTCCATACTGTACCTCCACCGGGCCGGAATAATCAGTTTCCTTGCCGTCAATCCGAAGAACTGCACCTTCGACGCCTACATCAAATGTAATCTTGCAGATCTGAGGACCTTCGCCCTTTAATTCCTCTAAATTCAGATTTGTGGTCTGCTCTCTGGTTATGGTAACTTCCTTGCTCCCGCCGTATCCGTTATTTGCTACTGTAACAAGATGCTTACCCTCCGGTACTTCAATCTGCATATTCGGAGTCACTTCTTCAAATATCTTATCCCCTACGCAGATAAAGCTTCCGTCAAACAGCGTCGTATTCGAAAGGATCAGATAGCCGTGTCCCTTCGTAATCGCCAGGGAAATCAGCTTTTTACCGATTCCGACTGCGCGCAGGACATCGGACTTGCCTACGCTTGCAAAACCGACCCTGTTCTCGCCGGAAAAAATATCCATCTCCGGATCATAGGAATACCGCGTCTGTCCTATGGTAAAGGCATGTATGCTCTCATCCACAGAATAATTTACAATATCCTCCTGCACCCAGACCTCATCCGACAACTGCACCGTTCTCAGCTGCTGTGTACTGGCTGATACCTCGATTCTTGCCACATCTCCCGGCAAAAAAGAAGCAGCGGATTTAGTATTTCCATATTTATCTAAAAACATCGTCCCTGTATCATAAGCATACTGTGACTGCCTTCCGCTGTCAACCTTTTGAAATGCCGCCACTTCTTGTTCCGTATCAATTTTCACAATCACATACAGACCGGATTCTCCGGACACTTCCTCTGTTTCCGTGACAGCTTCATTATCCTGCCCGTTTGCTGACTCTGTTTTTACACCTGTTCCTCTTCTGTACTGGATAATTCCGCTGTCTGTACTCTTACCGCAGGCAGATAAGGTAAGAAGTGCAAAAACGGTAAAAACCGCCAGAATATATAAATGCTTTCGTATTTTCATATTGATTTCTCCAAATAAACGTCAGATTTACCCGCCATCCCGTTACATTATATCACACCCTGTTTCGCTTGTGAAATAAAATAACATTTTTAAGAATTGTTTTCTTTCCTCCTCCTGCTCAATTACTTTTTCTAATTTTTCAATATCTCTGCCGGAAATCCAGGATTTTCTGGAGCTGCAGTAGTGATTCGCGATTTTCCAGTACTTTTTTGGATATGCCAGCCGCAGATAGAGCTGTTCTAATTCTTCCGGCAACAGTTTGCGGACGTTGTCATAGGCTGTTATCATTTCAATTCCAAGTCCCGTATTCCAATTATATTTTTCCAGAATCTTTCGGATGAAATTTGCCAGATCCTGTACCATAATGTCGTAGGACATCTGCTCAAAATTAAGCAGAACCCACTCTCCCTGGGAATTTAAAATATTATGTTGGTTATAATCTCCATGGCTAAGTCCCCACATCTGCTCCGCCACAGTCTCCTCTAAACCCTCTAACTGCCGTTTTAACTGCGCAGTCACTTCATGCGCCTGGTTTTTATAGCTCTCATACACCTTCATGAACAGCATTTCAAATTCATTTTTCCGGTTTTTGTTGCGGATATAGTTTTTCACTTTATTCAGCTCCCGGTTGTGTCTTTCATATTCCGACAGCAGACTGTTCCTGTCAGCCTTCAAAAATTCAGGAATCTCCTTCTGATAACATTTTGTCAGGTTATGAAGCTCTGCTAATTTTCTTACGGCTAAAAGAATATCCTCCCGGTCCTTCACATCACATTCTCTGCCTAAATACCAGTTCTTTAAAAAATATGTGCTATCCGTCATTTCATCCTTTATCAGAATTTCGCCGTCCTTTGCGGGCACAATCGTTTCCGTTAAAAATCCCTGCTTTGATAAATATTCTAATATATCATACAAAAAAGCCGCCCGTTCCTTTGAACCGCGAAACTCTTTTAAAAGCATTGTTCCCTTGTCCGTATCACAGATCAGGGCCCCGCGTCCTTTTGCCGTACTTTTTATCTCTACTTCATATTGTTCCAGAATTTCTTCTTCCCGATTATACACAAAAACCCCTCCATACGAATCTTTTCCAATTACTGTCCATACAAATCTGCGCATGTACTGCGCCAACCGTAAGAACCTGATGTCAGAGTGCAGATACACTCCGTGTCTATTTAACATATGAAAGGGTTTCCTAAAGTATGCAATTTAAAATGTTTTTATTTTTGTCTCTGCCACCTTCAAAAGATACTCTTTTGTATTCTTAGACGGCTCCTCTAAAACAAGCTCTAAAAGCTCCTTTAAAACAGCTCCAAGCTTGGGTCCCGGCTTCATTCCTGCTGCAATCAGGTCTGCTCCGGTCACAGCAAGGTCTTTTAAACTTAAGCACTGCTGTTTTTCTAAAATCTTATGATAGCAGGCTTCATATTCATCCACATACGCTAACTTCTGTGTACGGTTATATTCACTCTGTGCTAAAATATCCGCCCGTTTTACGGCAAAGATTGCCGGGTAGGCTTCTATGCCAAGCCGCACGATTGCCCGGCGGACATTTTTCTCACTGATGGGCGGATTATCGTCATGTCCTCTGACAAGACGGCAGACCTTGTCTGTCGTATCATTGTCAAATTTCAAACGGCGCAGAATCCCCCTTGCCATCTCGCTCCCTTTCTTCGGATGACCGTAAAAATGATGGATTCCATCTTCCCCGGCCATCCGGCATACGGGCTTTGCCACATCATGAAGCAGCATGGTAAGACGAAGGACTTTTTCCTTCTCTATATTTCTAAGGGAGACAATGGTGTGTTCTCCTACGGAATAGATGTGATGGGGATTGTTCTGCTCTGTCTGCATCATCGCATCAAACTCCGGCAGCATAACTGCAGTAATTCCGGTTTCATAGAGGGTCCGCATTTCATCCGGATGGTCAGATACCAGAAGCTTTATAAGCTCCGCCTGAATCCGCTCGGCACTGATTTTTCCTAAGGTAGGCGCAAGTTCCATGATAGCTGCCTTTGTATCTGCATCAATAGCAAATCCAAGCTGTGCCGCAAACCGAACCGCCCGCATCATGCGAAGGGCATCTTCCTTAAAACGCTGCCTTGCATCTCCGACGCAGCGAATTACTCCCCGCTCTAAATCCCCGATTCCGTCAAAGGCATCCACCAGCCCGGCGGTCTTATTATATGCCATGGCATTGATGGTAAAATCCCGCCGCTTTAAATCTTCTAAAAGGTTCGACGTAAAGATAACCTCCTTCGGATGCCTGGAATCTTCGTATTTTCCGTCAATCCGATAGGTAGTCACCTCAAAGCCTTCGCGTCCTGACATTACCGTTACCGTTCCATGCAAGATTCCGGTATCAATGGTTTTCGGAAACAGCCTTTTGACCTCCTCCGGTCTTGCCGAGGTAGTGATGTCCCAGTCTTGCGGCTCTTTGCCCAAAATACTGTCACGGACACACCCGCCTACGGCATATGCTTCATAGCCTGCCTGCATTAAGGTGTCTATGATATGATCTGCTTTTTCCGGTAATGCAATTCTCATTCTCTCAACTCCGTTTTTCAACTGAAATTAATACGCTTTGCCCCAGTATACTAATTTGTGTGCCGGTTTTCCGCAGCATACACAGGTTTCTGCAATCTTCTCCTGATCATGAAACGGCATACAGCGTGAGGTTGCGGCAAAATCTTCTTTTATCTTGTCCTCACATGCCTGCTCTCCGCACCACATACCGCGGATAAATCCCGGTTTGCTGTTTACGATTTCCGTAAACTCTCCATAATTGTGTGCATCATAAATATGTGCATC
>CAYWXJ010000040.1:0-16745 GCA_964462405.1 uncultured Eubacterium sp. | reverse complement strand
AAGTTGATGTTTTTGAATTTACCTCTTGACAAAAGTCACTTCATAACGGAGGTGGCTGGCTATGACCGCAGCAGCATTACATTAAAAAACGGCGACACGGTATTTCTTGCAAAACAGAAATATAATGATTTTGTAACGGCATATATGAACTATCTGAAAAAGTAAGGTATGGAAAATATGAAGGAAAGTATTTATTTTTGGATGGACCTTATGAGCTACGGCATTCTCGGAGGGATGCTTGCATATCTGTTCGAAGGACTGCTGCCGGAACGGTTTGCGTTCCGAAGTCCGCTAGATACCTCGTTGGTCATGTGCCTGCAGTTTACGGCAGTACGCCAGTTTTTAGCGCAGGCGGACTGGGCAAAACAACTGATGTATGGAGAAGACATGTATATGATAAGCAGCAGACAGAGCATCATTCCCCCGGCAGTCAGTATGGCGTTGACACTGGTGTGCGGTATGCTTTTGTATCGGGGAAGCAGGATGAAGCTGCTGTCACTTACGGCGGCGTTTTATGCCTTGATAGAGCTGGTAAGGTTTACATTTTATTCTGCAGCAGTCAGAAGCATTAATTGGATCATCGGATATTTCAATGATCTGCTGCTTGAACAGGAGCGTATCAGCGTTGAGGAATACCAGAAAATAGTAGGATATATAGAAATCGTTTGGAATTTCCTGCTGACAGCATTGGTAATTGTACTTTTGCTGTTTTGCATCCGGCAGTATAAAAAGTGCCTCATATCCGGTAAGAATAACTATCAGAGCCAGGAAGCTGCACTGCTTTTCGTACCGGAGCTTTTAGGGCTGGTATTTGGCATTATGTTAAGGTGTATTCTGTTTTATTACAGCAGCCGGGAGCTCTACAGCCTTATAGAGCTTTATCCGGAATTAAATATTATGATTCCCTGTATGTCGCTGCTGTGCATTGCTTCCATCCTGTTAAGTGCAAAAATGCTCAAAAAGGTGGCAGAGGAACACGAAAAGAGATGTCAGGACAAGGTGTATCAGGATCGGGCGGCAGAGTTAGAGGCACATGTACGGGATATGGAAAGTGTCTATGTGAAAATCCGGGGAATGAAGCATGATATGAGAAATTATATTGCAGATGTCAATGCGCTTTTAGCACAAATGGAAGCGGGGGATCATGCAGCAGGAGCAGAGGTTCATCATTATGTGGATTCTATGCAGAGATCCTTAGAAAAACTGGATATGACAGGACAGACGCAAAATCCTGTAACAGATGTTATATTAGGAAGGTATATGCGTTTGGCAGAACAGAGAAACATTGCATTTTCCAGTAATTTCCTTTATCCGAAGCAGCTTGGAATCGATGTGTTTGATATTGGAATTATCTTAAATAACGGGCTGCAGAATGCCATAGAAGCATGTGAAAAACAAAATACCGGAAATGCGTTTATTACATTATCCGCAAAATGTGCCGGAAGGATGTTCCTGCTTACCATAGAAAACAGCTTTGAAGGAACACTGCATTGGTCGGGAGGGCTGCCCGTTTCCGGAAAACCCGGTCAGGGTCATGGACTGGGACTTACAAATATCAAAAATTGTGCAGAAAAATATTATGGAAAAACAGAGATACAGACAAAAGCAGACCGTTTTTGCCTGACAGTCATGCTTCAGGGAAATGTTTAAGAGAGCAGTCTCAGTAATTGCGGCAGCGGTTGGTGACAAAAATCGCAGAATTGGTTACAAAACACTGGAAATTAGGAAGGGAAGAGCCGATACTTAAAATAACAGACGAAGTCAGGAGGGATTTTATGCGTATTACAAATCAGATGTTAGCAAGAACTGCACAGAAAAGCGGTATTCCATTGCAGCAGTGCACTTTATTAGATATTATGAACAGAGAATCTTCCGGGGAAGATTTACTTTCATCCATAGGAAAGACCAATAAGGCAAACGCATATTTGCAGAGGGTGAGCAGTAAACAGAATAAACAGTTAGAAGCTTCCGCAGATGCCTTAAGCTGTTATGCAGAAAAAATTTGCAGGACGGGAGAGGAATCTTTATTTGGTCAGGCAGAAAAAACAGGCGATACCTCCGGGATTGTGTCAAATATAGAGGATATGGCGGACGCTTACAACAAGACTTTAAAATATTTAAAGGAATCGGATTCGGCATTAAATGAGTTTTATTTGCAGGAACTGCAGAGCAGTGTTTTAGAACAGACAGAGACACTTGCGACCGTAGGCATTACCTGTAAAAAAGACGGCAGCTTAAATATTGACAAGGACAGCTTGAAGGCAGCCGGAATTGATGATTTAAAAGCCGTATTTCAGAGTACTTCCGGTTTTATGGAGAAGATCGGCTATATCAGCGGCAGAGTGGCAGAAAATGCAAAGGCCGCAGGCGAGAGTTTATTGAGCGGTTATGGTTCCACTGGAGCAGAAAGCATCCGGTCTTTTACAGAAAGCATGTATGACTTCTGGGGATAGGAGACAGCTATGATAGGAAATCTAAGCAGTGTGGGAAGCATTGTAGATTCCATGTGTACATCAGCGGATATTAAGACGCAGCAAAGCACCGGGAATACAAGAAGCAGCAGCTTTTCTGATTATCTTCATTCGTAACAGTTCAGCCTTTCGGCTTCACTGTTACTGAATCCGTCCATTTAAAGTTGCCTACGGCAAGGGGCGGATTCACGCTCGGAAAAATCTACATATTCTTACGGGCTTTGCAGCAAGTGCAAAGTCCTACGCTGAACTGTTACCTTGATTCTGCATTGTTAAGCTATCGGACTGGACTTCTTACGGGAAATGGTATAAACTCAAATTATTCCTATTTGAATACGCTTTCCGGTTATTCATGGCAGAGTGTGATTTTAAATGCACTAAAGGAAGAGTTAAAGAAAGCATCCGACGGCGAACAGACGCAGGAAGCAAAGTCAGAAGACGAGAATGGTACTTCCCTAAATAAAAAGAAGAAAGAGCCGGACTGGGCGACGATCCGTGTGATTGAACACTATAAATCACCGTTGGAGCAGCCGACAGCGGAAAGAAAAGGAATGCTGGTATAAAAAGGATTTGCATGTGGTTTCAGGGAGGAAACAGGATGAACATGACAGCAGGATATGGAGTATCAACAGGAGCATGTCAGGGTACGCTGACAATTAAGAAAGCGGGTGATTTCGCAGTGAATATGCGTACGCCGCGGAAAAAAAATAACAGTAGTTCCGGAAAGAAATTAAAATATAATTCAAGAGAGATTTCTTCCCAGCTTGTCCGGGCAAAGAAATCTCAAAATGCTTCCATAGTATTAATACGGGCAAAGGGCAAGCTTGGTACATTGCAGCGTGCACTTGCCAGCGGTGATTACAATGAGAAAGAGGTGCGAAGTGCGATCGCCCATGCGAAGCGGATCGTGGAATGCTCCCGAATGAAAGTGAGAAACTTAAAAGAAGAAGAGCAGATGGTTAAGCAGAAGAAACAGAAGCTGGAAGAAAAGATTCTGCAGCAGGAGCTGATAAAAAAGCAGCGTATGCACAGAAACCGGGAACGGGGAAAAATCAGCGAAGCAGATATGAAATATATAGAGGATCAAATGAAAAACTCTCATATGCAGACAGACATCTGGGATACAGGAGTGTCCCTTGAGCTTCAGGGGTTGGAGATGACAGCATCCATGGCAGAGTCCATTGTCCCGGAAGGTTCTGCTGCAGTAGATGTGACAATATAGAATCATCCATGAAAAAAAGGCAGGTATGTACCTGCCTTTTTTCATGAGTAAACCTTAGAAATACCTCACCTTTTAAAATTTCAAAGATTGCCAGAAGCCGGTAATCTTGCTATACTATAACATATCCCCAAAAAGGAGAAATTCACATATGCAGAAATTAAACGAAGACCTGCTTGCCGCATGGCTTGGCTTATCTGCTTCCGTCCGCAACGACCGTGTGGTAGATGCCATGTCGTATAATGAAACACATATCTGCAACCTTCTGTACCGTGCGATGCTAAACGGTGCAGAACCCCTGACGGCGACAGTTTTGTGCAAAAAGACAGGTCTGTTAGTAACAGTTCAGCGTAGGACTTTGCACTTGCTGCAAAGCCCGTAAGAATATGTAGATTTTTCCGAGCGTGAATCCGCCCCTTGCCGTAGGCAACTTTAAATGGACGGATTCAGTAACAGTGAAGCCGAAAGGCTGAACTGTTACGTCTGTTAAAATCCCAGATGAACAAGGTATTGACAGGATTAGAAAAACGTGGAATGATTATTCGGGAGCGTTCGAATGAAGATAAACGGCAGATTTTGATCCGGCTGAATCAGGCAAATTTATCCGTTTATGAGAAAGAACATCAAAGAATCCTTGAGTTTGCCGACCAGTTGATCGGGCAGCTAGGTGAAGAAGATACAAAGGAGGCAATCCGTTTGATGAATGCCATCGCGGATAAGACCAAGCGAATTATAGAAGGAACAAAGCAGTAGTAAAAGAGGAAACAGATGGGAAAAGAAGCAAAGACAAATGCAATGCGTATATTAGATAAGAATAAGATAGCATATGAGGTATTGACCTATGAATGCGGCGAATTTATTGACGGAATGCATACAGCAGAGCTGACGGGAGCACCGGTGGAGGCTTCTTTTAAAACACTGGTTTTACATGGAAAGAGCGGTCAGTTCTATGTATTTGTAGTACCTATTGCAGAGGAAGTGGATTTGAAAAAAGCGGCAAAAGAGGTAGCAGAGAAATCCATAGAAATGCTAGCCGTTAAAGATTTAACAAAAATTACCGGATATGTCCGGGGCGGCTGTTCGCCCATTGGAATGAAAAAGCAGTTTCCCACAGTGATCCACAGTTCGGCGGAAGTTATGGATAAGATTTACATCAGCGGCGGACGAATCGGACTTACCATCTGCCTTTCACCGACAGATTTCATGAAGATAATTCCTGCGAAGTATGCAGATATTATTCAAAGGTCTTAAATGACAGAAAAGAGGATATTCATGTTACAGCTTGCAGACTTAAATAAAGAGTATTGTGCGAACATCATGCAGCAGAAAGAAGTGCACGCAAGGAGTGCCTTAGAAGAGATTTCCTATATGAACGGCTCGACTGCGAAATATCACGGCAGATGCGTCAGCACCTTATATGTTCCGAAGATGTTTACGACAGAAGATATTTTAAATTTCAGACAGTTGTTGAAGATACTCTATGGAATATTTGATAAAGTAATTGACCGTTACAGGGCAGATGAAAAATACCGCAGACTTTTTGGTTTTCCGGAGAAGTTAGAGGAATTGATTTTGAGAGAACCGCGTTATGAGAGCAGGATTCCCATTGCGCGAATCGATACATTTTATAATGAAGAAACAAAGGATTTTAAGTTCTGTGAATTTAATACGGACGGTTCAAGTGCCATGAATGAAGACAGGGAACTGAACTGCGGTCTGCAGCTTACAAAGGGTTATCAGGAGCTTGCGCAAAAATATGAGCTTCATACCTTTGAGCTGTTCGATTCCTGGGTAAAGACATCGCTTGGGATTTACCATGAAACCGGTCATGCAGTGGAGAAGCCCTATGTGGCAATCGTGGATTTTATGGAAAGTGCTACGAATAACGAGTTTGAGATTTTTGCAGACAGCTACCGGAAATGCGGTCTGGAATGTGAAATTTGTGAAATCCGCGACCTTCGGTTTACGGGCGGCAGATTATATGGAAAAGCAGGAAAGCCCATTGATATGATTTACCGCCGGGCAGTAACCAGTGATATTATGGCGCATTATGACGAGGTTGCGGATTTTATTGCAGCAGTAAAGAAAGAGGCCGTATGCCTGATTGGTGATTTTACGACTCAGATCGTGCACAATAAGGTACTGTACCGGATTCTGCACCATCCGAAGACAAAGGAATTTCTGACCGACGAAGAAAATGCTTATGTAAAAGCACATGTTCCCTACACGGCACTTATGACCGCAGATTACCTTCCCTATGAAGATATTTTAAGAGAGAAAGACCGCTGGATCTTAAAGCCGCTGGATTCCTATGGCTCAAAGGGCGTATTCGCAGGCGTAGAATATGAGTCTGCGGAAGAGTGGAGAGCGATTGTAGATGCACATCGGATCAAAGGCTATCTGGTACAGGAATTTCAGGTGCCCTATCAGACGAAGAATATTGATTTTTCTAAGGGAGAGGATACGGATTTCATAGAGGTATCTAATCTGACGGGATTATTTGTATATGACGGAGAACTTCAGGGAATTTATTCCAGGGTATCCCGCGGAAAAATTATCTCCACACAGTACAGTGAAATAGCTTTGCCCTCAATCGTTGTGGAGGATAAAAAGAACTAAGGAGGAGTATGGTATGAAGGAATTTTTTAAGAGAGTGAAAATGGATGTCATTATCAGTGCTTTAGTCGCGATTGCCTTTGGTGTGGTACTGTTCCTATGGCCTGTAAAGGTAACCACAGTTGTTTGTAAAGCGGTTGGGGCAGTGATCGCAGTATTAGGAGTCGTCAGAATTATCAGCTATATTATGAATACGAAGGAGAAGCATGGCATCAATCTGCCATTAGGTCTGGTGCTTGCGATTGTAGGTATCTGGATTTTCTTAAAACCGGAAAGTATTGAGAGCTTAATGTTGGTTGGAATCGGCGTTGTGCTCTTTGTGCATGGATTTGAAGATTTTAAATATGCGATTGAAACAAAGCGCGGCAGTTACGAATCCTGGTGGGTCATCCTGCTTATGTCGCTGCTTAGCATGGGACTGGGCATCGCCTGTGTGGTTGATTCCTTCGGAGTGATTTCAGTAGCATTGACATTTGTTGGGATTGCGTTGATTTACGATGGACTTTCTGACCTGTGGATTGTAAGCCGGGTAAATAAAACTGCAAAGGCAATCCTTGCACAGGCCAAAGCGGTAGATGCAGAGGCTTTTGAGGAGCAGGAGTATCAGGAATGAGACGCATGGAGTTTAAGATGGAACGGTTTGGGCTGCTTGAGGTGGGAGATGTACTTCCGGTGACAGAAGGAAAGCTGCCCGGTTCTTATTATTATACGTTGGGGAAAGCCTATGCGATGTCTGCAAACTATAAGACCAGTGAGCGGCTGAAGTCAACGGAAGGGACAGTAGTAGAGATTGAGGAGACACCAAAGGGATATTTTGTGACGGTGGAATTTGACGAGTAATTTTGCTGCATATCCCGGGAATTGTATCGAATGCGGCATTATTCCAAACGGATGATTTCGCATAAGAAATGGAGGAAATATAACCATGCAAGGAAAGAATAGTATCAATACCTTGCTTGCAAAGAGCTTTAAGGAGCTTGCAGTGCGCTGCCCGATTGAGAAAATTACCATAAAAGAAATTACAGACGGGGCAGGTGTGATTCGTCCTACGTTTTATAATCATTATCAGGATAAGTATGAGCTTTTAGAGAAGATTATACTGACAGAGCTTTTAGAGCCGATCGGGCCGCTGATTGCAAATCAGATGCTGAATGAAGCACTTATTTTGCTGTTCTCAAGTATTGAAAAGGAACGTGAATTTTATTCACAGGCAGTTAAGTTAGAAGGACAGAATTCCTTTGAGTCCATTGCAAGAAGCTGTGTCAAAGAGATTTTGCTTAATATTATAGAAAAGAGTTCTTCCAATAAGATCCCCAAATTTAAGTGGCTGACACCGGAACGTATTGCGGAATACTATGCACAGTCTATGTGTTCCATTGTAATTTCCTGGATAAAAAGCGGTATGACGGCTTCCCCGAAAGAGTTAGCAGAGATTTATGATTATGTGATGAAAAACTCCATAGATGATGTGCTTTTTGGTGAATGAACACAGAATAACCCCGGCAATGAAGCTGTGAAACAATGAAAAAAAGGTGTTTTCGGTTTCTATACAAATTTTCCCATTTGTATATTTAACGGAACAAAAAAAGGAGATTGAATATTTTCATATTCGGTCTTTTTTTTTATACTTACCAAAGAAAAAAGAGGAAAGAGGATGATGAAAAAATATGATTAAATTCGGAAAAAAAGTAGTAAAGCTTCGGGGAGTGATTCTGATTACAAGCTTTTTGCTGCTGATACCGGCAATGTTTGGGTATCTGCATACCAGAATCAACTACGATATTCTTTCCTATCTTCCTGAGGATATTGAAACCATGCAGGGGCAGGAAATTTTGCTTGAAGAATTTGGCACAGGCGCCTTTAGTGTATGTGTTGTTTCCGGCATGGAAGAAAAGGAGATTTCGGTTTTAGAGGAAGAAATCAAAGAGACAGAACATGTCAAACAGGTATTGTGGTATGGTGCCGTCGCAGATTTATCCGTTCCCATGGAAATGCTTCCGGGCAATTTAAAGGATATGCTGTATAATGCCAAAACAGGAAGTTCTCTTATGATCATTACGTTTGACACCTCCATGTCGGCGGATGAAACTTTAGACGCGATTGAGGAGATTCGGGGACTTACTGACAGACAGTGTTTACTGAGCGGTATGTCGGCAGTCGTAACGGATATTAAGAAAATCTGCAACAGTGAAGCCATCATGTATGTATTGATTGCGGCACTTTTGTCAGTACTTGTTTTAGCTTTGTCAATGGATTCGTATCTGCTGCCGGGAATTTTTCTTTTAAGTATCGGAATGGCGATTATTTATAACTTAGGAACCAATTTGATTGCCGGAGAAATTTCCTTTATTACCCAGGCACTTGCAGCGGTACTCCAGTTAGCAGTCACCATGGACTATTCCATTTTCCTCTGGCACAGCTACGAGGAAAACCAAAAACGGTATCCTGATGATAAAAACCGGGCAATGGCACATGCGATTTCCCAGACCATTACCTCTGTAGTAGGCAGCTCCATTACCACGATCGCAGGCTTCCTTGCAATGTGCTTTATGACATTTACTTTAGGTAAGGATCTTGGAATTGTAATGGCAAAAGGTGTGGTGTTTGGTGTGTTAGGCTGTGTGACCATACTTCCTGCTATGATTCTTGCCATGGATAAATGGATTGAAAAGACGAAGCACAGACCCATCGTACCGCAGATCGGACGAATCGGAGATTTTGTTACGAAGCATTATCCGGTGTTTTTGGTAATTTTTCTGGTAGTCATCGGACCTATGTTCTACGGACAGAATCACAATAAGGTATATTATGACCTGGTAGGAACCCTGCCGGAAACATTAGAAAGCGTAGAAGCGGGAAATGCATTAGAGGAAGAGTTCGATATGGGAGCCACCCATGTAATTCTTGCAGACAGCAAGCTTTCCGCAAAAACTGCCAACCAGATGGAAAATGAGTTAAAAGAAGTGGACGGCGTTCAGTTGGCATTGGGGTTGGATTCCTTGATTGGTCCGATGGTTCCGGAAGAATTTGTACCGAAGGATATGAAGGAAATGCTAGATAACGGGAAGTATCAGATGATCTATGTCATGTCCGAATATAAGACCGGTTCGGATGAGGTAAACCAGCAGTGCGATGAAATCCGAACGATTATCAAGAAATATGATGAATCTGCCATGCTTATCGGGGAAGCACCCTGTACCCAGGATTTGATTACAATTACAGACCGGGATTTTAAAATTGTAAATGCAGTATCGATCGTATTAATCTTTATCATAATTGCAGTTGTTTTAAAATCCATATCACTTCCGATCATTTTAGTAGCAGTAATTGAATTTGCAATTTTTATCAATATGGGAATCCCGTATTATACCCATACGGTGCTTCCGTTTATTGCTTCCATTGTCATTGGAACCATTCAGTTAGGTGCGACTGTGGATTACGCCATCTTAATGACCAATAAGTATAAGCGTGAGAGAAATTATGGAGCAGACAAAAAAACAGCGATCGCTACAGCTTTAAACAGCTCCCTGCAGTCCATATTAGTCAGTGCATTAAGCTTTTTTGCAGCGACCTTTGGGGTTGGCTTGTATTCCAGCATTGATATGATAAGCTCCCTGTGTACACTGCTCGCAAGAGGAGCCATCATCAGTCTGTTCGTCGTAGCATTTATATTGCCGGCAATGTTTATGGTATTCGATAAAGCAATTCTTCATACAAGCGCCGGATTTAAACCGCAAAAAAATAATTAATTCATTTTAGGAGGATGGAAACATGAAATTTGCAGAGTTAAAAAAGAGATTTCAGAAAAAATATATCATTCGTATCGTTGCAGGTGTATTAACCGTTGCCGTAGTCGGCAGCAGTGCGACAGTTTATACTGTATATGCAGCTAAAAGTACAAAGACAGCCACAGCAACAGAAAGCACGAAGGAAATCGAAAATACAGAAGATACTTCAGATACAGAAGAAGAGGAAAATACCCGGGATTATTCTGTCGGAAAAGACGAAACCGTATATGTCATCACAGATGCTTCCGGAAATACAAAATCCACGATTGTAAGTGAGTGGCTGAAAAATCCGGAGGGAAAGGATACTTTAGAGGATATTTCTAATTTACAGGATATTGAGAATGTCAAAGGAGATGAAACCTTTGAAAAGACAGGAAATACCGTAAGCTGGAATGCAGGCGGGAATGATATTTATTATCAGGGAACGACGACAAAGGAAGTTCCGGTAACAGAAAAGGTCACATATTATCTGGACGGAAAAGAGATTGAGCCGGAAGAATTAGCAGGAAAGAGCGGCAAAGTCAGGATTCGCCTTGATTATACCAACCATGAAAAAGATGGAGATGTCTATGTACCGTTTATGGCAATATCCGGCATGATTTTCAATGATAATTTCAGAAATATTGAAGTGACCAACGGAAAAGTAATTTCCAACGGAAACGGAAATATGGTAGTAGGAACTGCATTGCCGGGGTTAAAGGAAAGCCTTAAGGTGAGTGACAGTGATTTTTCGGATGACATTACCATTCCGGATTATGTGGAAGTAACAGCAGATGTAAAGGAATTTGAGCTGAGCACCATAATGACCGTAGTTACCGGCTGTTCTGACCTGATGACAGATAAGTCATTAGATTTGTCCGAGGCTGACGATAAGGTGGAGGATGTAACCGATGCGATGGAACAGCTTAAGGATGGTTCCGGGGAATTAGCAGATGGCATAGACACCTTAAACCAGAAGATGGGTGAGTTTTCCACGGGCGTAAACAGTCTGCAAAGCGGAATCAACGCCTATACGGAAGGGGCAAAGACCTTAGCCGACGGAATCGGAACCTTAAAAGATCAGAGCACTGCCTTAGTAAACGGTGTTTCTGATTTGAAATCCAGTGTAAATACTTTGAATGCCGGAGTGAAGCTGTTAGATAAATCCTTAAATACCGCCATGAGCGAATCCGAAAAGAAAGCAGCCGAACAGACTGCGAAAACTGCGGCGGAGCAGGCAGTAGAAGCACAGTTTGCAGATAATAACAATCCGCAGGGCTATCAGCAGATAAAGGCGGCTGCAGAGGCACAGTTTTCCGGTACGCTGACCTCTGACGCGAATATTGCAGCCGTAAAGCAGCAGGCCTCTGATACGATAGCAGCGCAGTCCAGTCAGATTGCAGAGCAGGCAAAAGCCCAGGCAGCCGCACAGCTTTCTCAGAATGCAGCCCTGCAGGCACAGATCGCACAGATTTCCGAGGCAGCAAAAGCAGCGGGACAGATGCAGTATGTACAGACAGATGCAGGCCAGGCAGCTATTGCAGCCCAGACATCCGCTATGACAGAACAGTTTCGGACTGCCGGATTCACAGAGGACCAGCTCGCAGCAATGCAGGAGGTCCTGACCGCAGCCGCAACAGCAAATGTAATGATGAATGACGGCGGAGCACAGGAAGCAGGAGGTACCGCAGCAGCTTCCGTAGCAGCAGGTCTTCAGCAGGCAGTTGTGGAAAGTGCCGGACAGGTGGCAGTAGCAGCAGCCGGACAGATTGCGCCGCAGACAGCGGAAGCAACGGTAAGAGGCGTGGCAGAGCAGGCAAAGGATTCTGTAGGCACTTCTGTAGCAGACAGCGTGAAGACCGCAGCGAAAACGGCAGCCGGAACAGCCGCAGGCCAGGCAGCAGTGGAAGGCGCAGAAACAGCCAAAAAGCAGATTGCACAGAGTATCGAAAAGGAAGATAAGAAATCAGGCTACAGTCTGGTATCCGGTATGTCGGCGCTTAATAAAGCCGTAAACGGTATGTCGGGCAAAATGCCGGAATTGACATCAGGAATCGATAAATTATATACCGGAAGCCAGACATTGACTTCAAAGAATGATGAGTTAAACAGCGGAGCAGCAAAGCTGACCGACGGAAAGAACCAGTTGACCGAAGGAGTCGGCAAATTAAAAGATGGTTCTAAGGAATTAGCAGACGGTATCATAGAATTTGATGAGGAAGGCATTGAAAAAATGGTCAACAGTTATACGGGCGACATCAAACCGTTCGTTGACAGACTTCAGAAGGTTATGGATGCAGGAAAATCCTATGAATCCTTTGCAGGAAAATCCGATCAGGTATCAGGAGCTGTAAAGTTCATCATAAAAACAGAAGAAATTAAGCTGTAAAAAGGAGATGCGCTTATGAACTGGATAGAAAATCTGTTGATTATAGGCGGCGTGTCTTTAGATATTTTTGCGACTATGGAGTGTGAAGGCTCCGTGGTCGCAAAAATAGAAAAGAAGAAGTTAGCAGCCATCAGTATCCTGACAGTTATGTTTCAGGTTATTATGCTGTATTTCGGAAACCTTGGCTTTGGGCGGCTGATACAAAAGGGCGGAATTGCGGAGAATGAGGTTTTTCTTGGAATGGTCATTGCCGCAGTCATTTTTGCGGGTCTGGGAATCCATTTGATTGCAAAGGCAATCAGAAATGAGAGAATTTATGAGCACAGGCAGGAAACCTTTAACAGGCAGAAGATTTTAGCGGGAATGGCGGGAACCGGAATTTATACACTGCTCGCAGGATTTGCATTCGGACTTTTAGGTATCGATATAAAGGCATGTCTGTTATTGCTTGGAATCTGTTCTCTGCTTATGGTAATTGCAGGTGCCTATACGGGATACCGTTTTGGATTTGAACAGAAGAAAAAGGCATATGGTATCGGGGCAGTGCTTCTGTGGGCAGCAGGGATAGATGTGATAGTCCGGTATGTTCTGACGGTATTTTAAAAGGGAGACTTCCTCTGTTGTGAAGTCTCCCTTTCGATAATAAACGGTTTTTGTTATTCTGTTTCTGTTTCCGTGATTTCCGTTTCTGTATTTTCTGCGTTCGGGTCATCATAAATATATTCCGGTGTGCTGCGGAATACGGTGTTGCTCGAACCCATCTGGTTTACCACAACGGTATCCCCGTCCTTGATGCTTTCGGATTTGATACGAAGCCTTGAATTGTTTACAAAGGTAGTAGATACCTTTTCGCCGTTTACAAATACCTTGCTCCAGCGGGTAAAGTTCTTACCGCTGATGGTTACATAATCGGATACCGCAGAAGGCCAGATATTGATAATAGAGGTTTCCTCCACACCCATGACCAAATCGGAGGCAGGATAAAGGTCTTCTCCGTCATAAGCATAACGTTCGCCGTAAAGTAAATCGTATTGTAAATTGTTCAGTCCGTCTAAATAGCTTTCACTGCCAAGTGTTCCCTGCTCTAAGGCATTCTGTTCATAAGTAAGGATGGTACCCTCATGAATGCCGAGGTTATTTGTGGTGCTTGCCAGCAATTCATAAGCGGTAAGGTCGGCATCCTTTTTCTCAAGACCGAAGTTATTCCAGGTAGCATATTGGGTCTTAAAGATGCTTCCGCAAGCCATATTGCTTTCTTCTAAGTTCAGGCTTGGAAGATGGTCGCCGAAGAACACAACAATGGTATTTTCTCCCCGTTCTTCCAAAGCGGTTGTCAGGTTCTTGATGAATTTATCCACTTCATGGATCATATTTACATAATATTCCCATTGGTTATTCGTTTCTTCGTCTGCAGCGCCGCCTACGAGGATTTCAGGCATTTTTAACACCTTTTCTGTCGGATAATCTCCGTGGCCCTGTACGGTAATGGCGTATACAAAATCAGACTGATCCTTTGTGGAATCCATAGCCTTAATGGTTTCATTAATTAAGATGTCATCGGTAGGCCAGGAACCAAGAGGCGTATATTCCTGTATATCCATCAGCTCTTTGCTGGTAAAAGAGTCGAATCCCATCATGGAAAATGCATTTGCACGACTGTAGAAGTTACCGCCGTTATTATGTACCACATGTGTACCATAACCAATTTTAGACAGGTTCGAAGCAATGCTTTCACAGTCGGTCTGTTTTAAAATCGTTTTATAAGGATACTCCCCGGTTCCGAAATACTGCATGCTCATACCGGTCAAAATCTCAAATTCCGTATTGGCAGTTCCGGCTCCCACAACAGGAACGGTTAAGTAACCGGTGGTATAATTCTCTGTCAGCTCTCTGAAATTCGGAATCGGATCTTCTGAAAAATTCAGGTAATTTACTTCCGTCGGGTCAAAAAATGACTCTAAAAGAACCACAACAATATTTGGATTATCTTTATTGACAGTTGCTTCCTTCTTTGAGTTTTCTTTTGCCTGGTCAATGGTTTCTTCTGAATAATTCTTCGGTTTGCTCATGCCGCGTCCAACAACGCTGGTGGAAAAGCCGTATACAAATCCGTAATTCTCATAGCCCTGTGCAATATTAGAAAAATAAGAGGCTAAAATATTCGAATTCTGAGCTGCCTGTGTAGTAACAGGGATCATCAGAAAGCAAATACATACCATAACCGGGGTCAGAAGCTTTCTGCGCTCCCCTTGAAATCTCGGTCCTTTGATGAACAGGTAAATACAAAATGCAACGAAAGCCGCTACGACACAGACAACAAGAGTTGCCTCACCTGCGGTAAAATAGCTGGTATTCTGCATGGATAAAAGATCAGAAATACATTTTAAATCGGTATAGCCAAAGGGCGTTACACGATTAGATAAAATACAGCCGTTCACCGTTCCGAGGAACAGCCAAAGCCCGCTGATTAATATACGCCAGAAGGTTCTGCGGCTGAATAAATATACTAAGGCAAGTGAACTGAATATAATGAAAGAATTATATGCAAATGCCCAGGTATGATCATCTAAAAATGCAAGTGCTTTCCAGATAGAATGTCTGGAAATTACCTCAATGGTAAAGCACAGCAGCATAGACAGTGCAGCATGGATAAAAAGCGAATACCGGTTAAACCATTCAATCATGCGGTTTTTCTTTTCCGGATTTATATGCGGTCCTGGAATTTTAGCTAATAATTTCATAGTAAATCCTCCTATAGTGTCAATGAATGTATCGAAAGAAAAATGTGTTATTTCCGCGTTCACGTACTCAAGAATATAACTTATAATGTAAAAAATCAATGGAAAACTTCTATAAAAATTTCTTAAGAATTTTACAAAAATGTCTCAATATTAATAAAATATGAACATTTTGTGAATACCGAACAATAAAAAAATGGAAATTCTAGAAAATATATGGTTAAGTTCCTTGCAACTGCGGTTAAGGTACGCTATAATCAGCCCAATAGGGGGTGATGATTATGAGTGAATGGAATCAGCCGGATAGAATCTACCGGCTTATGGAAGCAATGCAGACGGAATTGGATGCGATGGTTGGAAAAATTGCGATGGCGGGAACACATTTATATGATCCTGAGCGGTTGATGGAATGTCTGAACGTTGTCAACGTTTCGGCAAAGCAGCTATTAGACATTGTAAACAGTATGCTGGAGATGTCACGGTTATCAAATACTTATCAGGAATATGCGGATGAGCCATTTCAATTAGGACAATTCTTTGCGTCTACGATTGCATTTGCCATGCCTGAGGCAGAAAGAAAACATCAGCAGTTATTCTCCTTTAATTGCGGTGTTTTGCATGAGCAGGTATTCGGAGATTTGCATTTACTGCAAAATGCATGTATGCGGATTATTAAAAATGCTATTCAATACACAGAGGAGGGGGGTACTATCAATGTGCGGCTAAAAGAGCTGCCGCAGGAGAGAGATGAATATGCGCATTATCAGTTTCAGGTAGAAGATACAGGAATTGGCATGACGCCGGAAGCTATTGAAAAAGCTTTATCTCTTTATGCAAAGGATCACTTGGATGCAGATGGAAGCAGACTTGGTTTTCCTGTCGCTATGAAAATAATTCAAAAATTAGACGGAGAGATACATATAGAAAGTACCGTCGGAAAAGGAACTACAGTGACGGCAGATTTCTTTTTGAAGCGGCAGAAGGAAGACGAGAACAGCAAAGAGCTGTCAGGCAAAAAAGTACTGATATATGAAAGAAGCCATGAGGCTGAGGAGGAGCTTAAGATGCTTCTCGAACAGTTAGGAGCAGAGTGTACCTGTATTTTAGACCGGGAATGTTTAGAAGAGCATTTGCGCATGTGTGCGCCGGGAAGTTATGATATGACATTTGTCAATCGCGCAATGGCAGATCCTGATGTGACGACCTTTTTAAAGGAACTTCGCAGAAAGGTGGGAGATGTAACCTATATTATACTTGTTTCTCCCTTTACAAGAAAAGAAACTTCCTTTGAGGCAGAAGCTGCAGGAGCAGACGGTTATATACAAAGACCATTGTACCGGATAAAACTGCAGACATTTTTAAAGAATATGGAGAGTATCCGCAAAGAACGCAGAAAAAGTAAAGCTGCAGACAGTAAAGCAGAAGGAGTAATGGAGAAATATTTTTATTAAAATTAAAGGAAAGGGCAGCACCTTTCCTTTAATTTTTTATTGTAAGGCAATCTTTTAATAAACCACCTGCTATGCAGGTGTGACCACAGACGCT
>CAYWXJ010000039.1:0-16819 GCA_964462405.1 uncultured Eubacterium sp. | reverse complement strand
ATATACTGCCTGCCGGAAAGATTCTGCTAAGATTTTTAACACAACATTTCCCGTATCATAACCATAAATATCGTTAATATCTGAAAAATGGTTAATTCCGACAATTAATACGCTGATATTTTTCTCTGAGGCATTGCCAAAGAGTATCCGGTTTCCGAACTCATATATATTATACAGATTCGTTGTGGCATCGATATTATCCATGAGTCCATGGTTCTCAATGGTGCCTGCAAACAGATCCGGTCTGCCGTTTTTTCCTTTCAAGACCTTCCCGATGCAGGTGCAGGTTACATACTCCCCTGCTTTGTTCTTTGCCCTATATTCAAAATTATGTCTCATTGACCTTCCGTTAAAAATGTCATCGATCTGTGCTCTATATACTGCAATGTCGTCCGGATGTACATGCTTCTCCCAAATAGATCCTGCATCATACATATATTCTCCGGGCAGTCCGAAATATTCTACTGCACTTCTCGACCACCTTGATACATTTGTACGCATATTGCATAAATATACATATCTTCTCTCAGAAGTATCTGAAATTGCCGAAAATATTTCGGAGTCCAATTCTGATATATCCAGATTCATACCTTACCTCCTCCTATGCAACGGTAAATTTCGCTGTATCCGCCCGCAGCTGTGCCGCAACCTCCTGGGTATGCTGCATGATTTCCTGCATTTTTGACGCCTCTGCATTGATGTCCACGATACGTTCTGCAATATTCTCCGTATTTGCAGCCCCGTCATTTGCCGCACGGCTCACTTCACCGATGGAACTCACAACACCGGTAACGGAAGCTAACAACTGCTGTGATGCCGCACTGAAATCGGTTACCAGACCTTCCACATAATTTGCATCTTCATTATATGAATCTGCTAATTTTTCAAAGCCTTCAAAGCTCTCGGATACATCTTCTCCCACAAATTCCAGCAGACGCTGCGTATCGGACATCAGACGTGAAACTGCTGCACGCACTTTATCGGTAACCTCCTGAATATTTCCAACGGTATTTGCCGACTGTTCCGCTAAATTCCGTATCTCATCTGCCACAACAGCAAAGCCCCTTCCGGCTTCTCCGGCTCTTGCAGCTTCAATGGAAGCATTCAATGCAAGAAGATTTGTCTGTGAAGTAATTCCCATAATGGCATCCGCAAGAATCTCAATCTGCTCTACGACCTTAGCATTCTCTAAGGCTTCTGACAGGTTCTCTGTAATTTCCTTATGTATCTTCTTTGTATTTGCACGGCTTGCGCTGACCTTCCCTTTTGAATCCGCTGCTCTCTTATGAATCTCGTCAACTTTAGCATTGCCTGCCTGTGCATGTTCTGCAATTCCCCGCGCCGCGCTTTCAATATCATTCGAAATGTTATTTACCTCTTCCGCTGAAGTGGCGGTCTGCTGGGTTCCGGCAGCAAGTTCCCGGGTGATGCCGGATACATTTTCTATGCCGCCGACTAATTCCCGCATATTCTCATCCACCATACGGACGGTCTCATCTAATGTGTTCGCTTCCCTCTGCACATGACCGAGCAGATGACGCATATTGTGAGAGATGTTCTTCATGCTGTCCGCAAGTTCTCCTAACTCATCTCTTCTGGAAAGGGAATTTGCATCCACACGTTCTGTAAAAACACCATCCCCCATCTTTCGGGCAAACGCTACATTCTTCTTCAAGTTGGAATTAATATCAAAACTAAGATATAAAACCCAAAAATCGCAAAACAGGCAAAGCAGCAGCAGAATATAGAAAAAGTGGTCCTGTTTTGCCTTGATCCCCTTCTGAATACCGGCTGCAATTTCGGTTTCCATCTTCTGTACTTCTTCCGCGCTCATATTCACATTGTTCTGTTCTATATAAGCGGTAATTTTCTCTACCGTTTCCTGACTGACAGCTTTCATATTATTCGTTCCTACGGTAATTCCATATCCCCCGATAATGAAAATTTCTATCACTAAAATTATCATCTTAACTCTCAGGGTAATCTTTCCCCTTAATTTCATAGCAGCGGTTCCTCCTTTTTCGCATAGTAATATATTACTATATTTTTCAGATTTTTACAATAGGTTCGTCACGCCAAACACTGCGTAAAAACAGCATTAGGACACAGCTTGCCGTAGATGGCTTCAGAAGGAACTGCTGCCATTGTCTTTTATTTTTTGACAGTAACCTTTACCTTCTTATAAATACCGTTCTGGGCATATGCATAGATGTAGCAGGTTCCTTTTTTCTTTGCTTTAATAACACCCTTGCTGCTTACAACTGCAACCTTTGTATTGCTGGATTCGTATGCCACTTTCCGATGACGCTGAAGCTTTTTACCGCCCTTCTTTTCGGTTGCCTTAAGGGTAAATTTCTTGCCTGCCTTAAGGGTTACTTTCGTTTTGTTGAGCTTTAATGAACTGACATTTCCATACTTGCCGCCTGTGGTAGCAGAATGGATGGTTTTTGACGTTGCAAGTATCTGTACTTTTCCGTCTGCCACCTGATATGCCTGAACAATATATTTATAGTAGGTGCCCTTCTTTAACTTCTTATGGGTATAGGAAGTGGTACTGTTCTTTTTGATGATTGTCAGCACTTCAAATTTGTACTTCTTACTTCCCACATTACACTTGCTGCCGAATACAACGTAACCGTCCGCTTCCTTTACTTTGTTCCACCGGATTTTATTGGAGGTTTTGGCTGCTTTTGTCACCCGGGCGGACAATACTGCAAATTTGGAATTTTTCGATTCCTCTGCCGTTTTCGCCGGCAGTCCCGGATTATCTGTTGTAAAGGTTTCTGCTGTCAGTACGACCCCCACGGTATTGCTGCTGTCTGTGGTACCGCCTGCGGATGAGTTAGAATTATCCGGAATTTTTTCCGTATCCGGTATATAATCCGGTAATTTCAATTTATCTGTCTTTGCCGGTGCAAGGACAAATTTATCGAATCTTGGCGTAAAATCATCCTGCAATGCACTGAATTTGTAGGAATTGTCATTGGTAAATGTAATGACGTTGCTGCCCTTTGAAAGCGTTACGTCTATAACTACATTTTTATAGGTATCCCAGCAAAAAGTATTCCTGAAATATACCGTCTGCGGTGTTCCACCATTGACGCGAATCTGCGCATAGCGTTCTACCAGGTCCGTATTATAAGGATGTACATAGTTGCCGCCGTCCTGTTTTTTCATGACAGGAGCCGGTTCATTGTTGGCATAGCTTACTGAAAGCTTGTAATCTCCCGCCTCCGGTACTGTTACAGTAAAGGATAATTCATTTTTAAGACCTCCCCGGAAGCCTTCTACCGCTTTACCGCCGGAAGCATATTCTGTAGTAATGACCTCTGGTACCGCAGAGCTTCCCGGCAGATACTGATAATCATCCCCTGCATCGCTGCCGGATAACTGGCAGTCTTCTGCTTCTACGACAATGGAATTGCCTTCCTGCGCCTGTGCTGTTTCTGTAAAGGAAATGCTGTCTATAGTAAGATTGCTTCCCTCGAAGCACATACCGTTTATTCCGGCTGTCAAATATACCATTCCGGCGTTTTCTGTTCCGATGGAAACATCCATAAGCTTCATCCAGTCTATGCTTACCTCTGACTCAGGCTTTGCATCTTTGGCATAATTGACTCTGCTCTTTTTCAGTACTGCATTTCCGCTTCCGGCAGTTCCGACCGCATAATATCCGTCTCTTGGCGCATTGACATAAAATTCAAAGCTTCCGCTTCCCACTGCCTTACCTGCGCCGCTGCAGCTTCCTTCCTGCGACAGGGTATAGCCTGTCTGGGTTCCTGTTAATTCCTCCGGCTCAATACGGATGACTGCCGTTTCCTTTGGCGCATAGGTCAAATCAATCTTATCTAAGAGTGCGCACAGCATGGAATTTACCTCTTTTCCATTCTGGCTTCCGCCCTGATACATCAACTGAATCTCATGGCTTCCTGCAGTTAATTCCACATAGACGGTCTTATAATTGTAATATCCCCATTTTACGGTAGAGTCGTAGACAATTTCCTGCGGTATTCCCCCGTCAATGGTCAGTGTATGACGGGAAAGTGCGCCGACTGCACGGTTCTGTCCGCCTGTACTTACATATTCTAAGGTCAGCGGGTCTACCTGCGGTGCCTGGCTGCTGTAATAAATATTCAGGCGGTATCTGCCGTCTGCCGGTACATCTACGGTGAATTTCACTCCGTCATTCTTTGTATTCATGTTCCCTACTTCGCCGCGATTAGAACGGGCAAGGTCGCTGCCGCTGGTCTTTGTATAGGAAACGGCACTTCCTATCAGTTCCGCATCTTCGGCTTCATAGGTCATTTCCCTGTTTTTCTCATATGCCTTTAATGTGGTCACTTCTTCACTTGCTGCGGGAGTAATAATGGCATAATACGCATCCATCAGCTCCGCATCCGGAATCGTAAACACCAGATTATCTCCCGAAAATGCAAGATTTCCTTCAAATTCCACCGGAATCTCATCCGCAAAACCATGATGTCCGGTATATTTCGTGCTGTAAATCTTTACATATGCCTTATCTGCGTTTTTAAATATCTCTGTGGAGGTTATATTTTCAATGCTGACGGTCTGTCGTCCTGCCTGTCCTCCAAACAGGCTGTAAATCATCTGTGCATCTTCATCTACACTGGTAAGTCCGTACAGTCTTCCATAGGCTCCCGGCCCCTCAATATTTTCCAGGGTAAGAGGTGCTTTTTTACCAGTCATCTGTGCGTACCATTTGTATACCCACCAGCCGCCGTTTGGCTTATTGGTATCTGCTGCCAGCTCATTCATGGAATTGGCAAGCCCCCAATATGGCAAGGATGCATAAACGTCTTCTTCATCGAAAATAGCAAGCCAGTTTACCAATGCACCGGGATTTCCCACATCATCAAAGTTGACGGTCTCATTTATGAAAATCATCGGCTCGATGGAAGAATTTGCATAGTATTTCTCTACAATAGCTTTTACTTCAATACAATGGGACTGAAAGCTTGCAAGCTTGTCCTTCTGCAGCTCATGCCAGGTGATATATTCCGGCAGTCAGTTATTTACCTGGCAAAATTCAAAAAATTTGCGGTAGGCACTGCTGTTGTAGTTCGAAAAGTTTGGACCTGCTACCTTTGCGTCCGGGGAAATATCTTTGATCGTGGTATAGATGGTCAGCCAGTCATTGCACATCTCATCGACTTTTCCGCTGTACCAGATAGCGTCCGGCTCATTAAATATAACAAAGCTGTATTTTGCAATTTCTTCGTCACTTTTTCCATCGAGCATCTTTGTGACGATCTGTTCTACTTTTCCGTTGTAATCCTCTATTCCATTGGATTCATAAGGCCATTCCAGATAATAGTCCTGTAAATAAATCTGGATATTTTCTACGCCGCATTCTTCCAGATACGGCGTCAGACGGTAGCCGTCTCCGGAAGGATGCTGCTGCCCGTCGGCTGCCTTCTGTACTAATATCTTAGGTGAAATGGCTCTGATTAAGTCTGCGGAAGGAACATTTACCTCACTGACGCCATACAAAAATCCTGTCGAACCATGGAACACTTCGCTTTTACTGTTTGCCGGGTCTGCGTCAAAATGCAGCACAGAGCCAAAGGATACTCCCTCTGCCGCTTTTCGTACTGCCAGCAATGCAGCATCTACCTCCTGCTGATTGTCTCCGCCTGCCAATGCCTGATCCGCCGCTGCTACTGCCGCTTCGAGTGCTTCTTCGCTTTCTAAGGAAAGTCCTCCCTGTAAAAGCAGGCTCTTCGCTTCTTTCGTTTCTGCACTTAGCTGCGCATTGGAAAATGTCGTCTCTGCAGTAATTCCTTCATAATATACAAGTCCCTGCAGTACCGTATCAATATTTGCTATTAAACGATTCACATTCGCCTCTGTTACAGGATTTTCAATACCTGCTTCGCCTTCTTCAATCGCTGCTGCAAGAGGTTCAAAGCTGTCCTCGGTATAGAAGCTTACACTCTTCGCCTTTGCCTCTTCTACCTTTTCCCGAAGCAAATCGACCACAGAATCTTTTACAGCATAGCTGTCATAGGCTGCTTTTGCCTGCTCCTGTGTAAGTGCCGTATTATAAAAACGGAACTCGTCCATTTTTGCCTTTAAATCTTTATCGGTCTGATATACAGAAGGCCCGATAGCGCAGTATTTATACTGCTTTAAGATTTTCGCTCCGTCCGCAAACAGCGTACTTAAAATCGTACTCTCGTTCTGATTGCGGTCATATACCATATTGACAGCCTCACCGTCTAAATACACATCATAGCTCTCCGGTGAAACACTTACCGTTACATGCTGCCAGGTATCTCTGGAAAACTGCTTTTCCCACACCAGCTTTAGCTGCGCACTGCCATCCGGCAGATAAACGGAGGTATGATAGCCGCTCTGACCGCTGCCGAGGTCTGTCGCGCTTTCGCTTCCTGCCACAAAGGCAAATTCCGGTGCATTCCAGCTTCCGCCTCCGGCATCTGAATTTTGTCCGTTTACCGTCGCAGAAAAAATACGGCTGTACTGGCTGGCACTTCCGTCAATATTGATCCAGAAAGAAAATGCAAAGCCGCTGTCAGTCACATCTGCAAACATATCATCCGGAAGTATCAGACGGCCTTCCTCTGCGCCGTTTTTGGTTCCGCCCGGCAGATTCAAGACCCTGCTGCCGCGCACTTCATCCTCTGCAATCCCAAGCCCTTCTCCGCTGCCCTTGATCGTAGCTGTCACCCCTGTCTTTGTACCCTCGTTTTCCACCTGGTTATCGGTTACCTCTCCGTCAAAGGTAAACTCATAATAAGGTTCCGGTACGGTTACCTCTGCCCGGGTGTCCTGCGGCATAGGCACCATGACCAGACTTGCCGCAAGAAGCAGTGATAACATCCTTTTTCCATTTCCTGATTTCATAAAAACCCTCCTTTTTTATTCTGATTCTATTTTACCCCGAAACAACCCGAATTGTCATTCCTTATTATAAAAAAGTTTCCCGGGATAATTCATAAAGCGTTAAAGCTATCAGTTCCTCTGCTGATTTCGCCATAATTTATCTTCTCCTGTCTATTCCTGCTGCCTTATAGTAGGCTTCCTTATCCTCGTACATTCGTTTTTCTGACTCAGACAAAAGCTTGTCAATATTTTTCCTGCCGTCTTTTTGCCAGACAGCGCCAACTGCCATGGTAACGGAATTTTCCAGCAGGTCTTTTTTCAGTGCTTCGGCTTTTTTCTCAAGTTCCTCTTCCTCTATTCCTGGACACAGGGCTAAGAACTCATCACCGCCGATGCGGAACAGTTCATAGTCATTGAAAACCCGCCTTATGGTCTTGGGTATCATTTACCCGTTTTAATCCCGTTACATCACAGAACATAACTCCGAGGTTTTCTCCCCAAGGTATACTCTCTATGTGTTCATCCATTGCATACCTGTTACCGAATTTCGTAAGTTGGTCCGTATAACTCATATGCTGCAGCATTTTTACAAGTTTGCGCCTTTTTAAGGATGAAGTGATAAAGTGTCTCATAATCTGAAGCATATCGGAGGCATAATCCAAAAATCCTGCGGGCGGATTATCAACACCATAAAAACCTATCATTTTTTTGTCATTATACAGCGGAACCACTACAAGTGAACGGATATTCTGCTGTTTCAGGATCTCATACTGCAGCGGATTCTCCTCACGGATGTCTTCTAAATCCTCAATCACAATTTTCCTGCTCTCACTAAACTTCTGATACCACTTATCACAGACTTCAGGCGGCAGATTCTGCAGATTATTCTTCCCAAATATTCCAACATTACCCCGATAGTCTTATCAGGAGCAGCCGCCTGCAGGGCAATCTGAATCCCTTCATTTACCAGCAGCTCTAAATTCTGGTATCTGTTGACCATACTGCTTTGCCACTCCTTAAAGTTCCCATATTTTTTCCATTATACCTCTCCTCGCTTATCCTGTTCGTATATAATGATTACAAATCTTCTTCATCTTCTTCTGAAGCAACGCCACGCATTCTATACTCGCAGTAAAAGGAAACATGTCCACCGGCTGAATCTGCTTCACTTCATAGCCCTTCTTCACCAGATACTTCAAATCTCTTGCCAATGTCTCCGGATTACAGGAAACATACACCACCCTTTTCGGTGCCATTGTAACAACTGAAGACAAAAATGCTTCATCGCTTCCGCTTCTCGGCGGATCCATAAATACAACATCCGCCTTCTCTCCCTGCGCAGCCATCTCTACTAAAAATTCTCCCGCATCCTTCTGATAGAATGATACATTTTTTACCCCGTTTCGTTTTGCATTGGTAACCGCATCCCGCACAGCATCCCTATTCAGCTCCACACAGATGACTTCCTTCGCCTGCTTCGCAGCTACAATACCGATTGTTCCGATACCGGAATAAGCATCTAACACACGTTCTTTTCCCGAAAGTCCTGCAAATTCCATGGCTGTCTGATAGAGTATCTCCGTCTGCACCGGATTTACCTGATAAAAGGAATTCAAAGACAGCCGGAAGGTACAGCCGCAAAGCGTATCTTCAATAAATCCTTTCCCATAAACGGTAATGTTCCGCTCTCCAAGCACCATGCTTGTCTTCCTGTCATTGACATTAATGACCACCGTCGTAATTTCCGGATGCAGCTTCCGAAGCGCCTTTACAAAATTATTTTTGGAAGGCAGAACCGGGGAACTAAGCACCAGCACTACCATGATCTCCTGGCTGGTAAATCCCCGTCGGATCAAGACATGGCGGAGCAATCCATAACCGGTATCTTCGTCGTAGATTTTGATTTTAAAGGAACGCAGCAATCCATGAATATCCCGGATAATTTTCGAAGAAATTGCATCCTCGATCTGACAGGACTCAATATCCACAATTTTATGAGTTCCTGCCTGGTACACACCGGAAACCACCGTACCATTCCGCAGTCTGCCAAATACGGCATGTACCTTATTCCGGTAATGATACGGATTTTTCATACCGATAATCGGCAGGACCTTTCCATAGCCGCCTAATAGCTGCCTGACTTCCTTCTGCTTTTGGGCAAGCTGTTTCTCATAGGATATGCCCTGAAAGCTGCAGCTTCCGCATTTTTTCGCATAGGGACAGCGGTCTTTTTTCTTATTCTCCATTACTTCTCCTCACACACCTGAAAAATATAAAATTTCAAATAGTAGCTCTCTTCCGCAGCCCAGAGAATCGGATGGTCTGCAGCCTGGGTGCGGTATTCCACCTGTCGGAGCCGTTTATGCACGTTCTGCGCCGCCTGATGGATAGTCTTAGTAAACAATTCATAATCCATAAAATGGGAACAGGAACAAGTCGCTAAATATCCGCCGGGCCTGACTAATTTCATGGCACGAAGATTGATTTCCCGGTAGCCCTTGATGGCATTTTTGACGGAATTTCTGGATTTGGTAAATGCCGGCGGGTCTAAGATAACAACGTCGAATTTCTCGCCCTTTTTCTCAAGCTCAGGCAGCAGCTCAAATACATCTTCACACTGAAAATGCACAATATTCTCCAGACCATTCAGCTTCGCATTCTCCTCTGCCTGATGCACGGCAAGTTCCGAAGCATCCACACCGAGTACACTTACCGCACCTGCAATTCCGGCATTTAATGCAAAAGAGCCTGTATGGGTAAAGCAGTCTAAAACCCGTGCGTCCTTACACAATTTCTGGATTGCTAAACGATTGTATTTCTGGTCCAGGAAAAATCCGGTCTTCTGTCCGTCCTTCACATCTACTATATATTTTACACCATTTTCCACAATTTCTACATTAGTTTCAAACTCCGCTCCGATAAAGCCCTTCACACGTTCCATACCTTCATTGCTGCGAACCTTCGCATCACTTCGCTCATAAACACCACGGATTTCTATTCCGTCATTTGTTAAAACTTCTTTTAACAATTCAATAATTTCCAGTTTGAGCTTATCAATACCAAGTGCCAAGGACTGCACTACTAATACATCTGCAAACTTATCCACTACAAGCCCCGGTAAAAAGTCTGCTTCTCCGAAAATGATCCGGCAGCTTGAGGTATCTACGGTTTTCTTCCGGTAGTCCCATGCATCCTGTACACGCATACGGAGAAATTCCCGGTCAATTTCCTGATCCGCATGTCTTGTAAGCATCCGTACCCGGATTTTCGAGTTCTGGTTAATAAATCCCTTTCCCATGGGATAACCGTCAAAATCATGCACTGTTACAATATCTCCATTCGTAAAACTTCCCGCAATGGAAGCAATTTCATTGTCGAATATCCACATTCCGCCGGACTTTACCATCCGGCCTTCTCCTTTTTTCAATGTTACGATTGTCATTAAGACACCCTCCTCTATTCTTTTACCTTTGCGGTAATATAAATTCCAATACTCACTAATATCAATGCAATTACGCTTTTTACACCGGATGCCTGATCAGTTTCCCCGAGCAGGACTGAGGAAAGTATCACTCCAAACACGGGATTCATAAACCCAAATACGGCTACCCTTGACACCGGATTATATTTTAACAAAATTCCCCAAAGAGAATAGGCGACCGCAGAAATACATGCCATGTAAAAAAGCATTCCCATTCCTGCTGCGGTAACGGTTTCTATTCTTCCTCCCATTCCAAAGCCTGCTGCCATCATTATGCATCCTCCGGCTGCAAACTGCCAGCCGCTTAGGAGCACTGGATCTTCTGTCTTAGAATACCGCTTTAAATACACCGACGAAAACGCATAGGCAACCGTGGATAAGAAAATAAATCCCTCGCCCCGAAAGCTGAGTGACATATCCAGTCCGCTACCGTTGATATTTACCAATACAACTCCTGCAAATCCCACGATACAGCCCACGACCTTTGCAGCGGTCAGCTTTTCCTGCTTAAAGATCAGGCTTGCCACGATAATGGCGAGAAATACATTGACTCCTTCTATAATAGAAGCTTTTACTCCGGTAGTATTTGCAAGTCCCACATAAAAAAACAGGTATTGCAGAACGGTCTGCAAGAAACTCAGTTTGAGTATTTTCGGCAGATTTTGCCTATTTAGCAGCAAAGGCTTCCGATTCAGAATGCTGCCTATTATTATGACCAACACTCCTGCTAATGTAAAACGCAGCCCTGCAAATAATATCTGTGATGCCACTGCATCAGAGGCAATCGCAAACATCTGATAACCGATTTTAATACAGGGAAATGCACTTCCCCATAATGCACAGCAAATCAATGCCCCAAACCATACTACCGGGGTACGCTGCATCATATGTTTCTTCTGTTCCATCCGTTTTTCCACCTTTTTTACATTATAACTCATTTCATCTTATACGCGATATGCCAATCTGTCAAACATCTTGCATTTCCATATCAATCGTCCTATAATAAGTTCTGCATGATTAACAGATTCGCCTGACATATGATAAATATGCCGTTTGACGAAGAAACGGGGCCATCCTCTTAAGCATCCTCAGCGGAATCCTGCTTCTTGTTCTCGGACTTTGTATTATTTGTCTTTTGCAGGAATCATCAATGTGATTTTTAACCTGATTTTTGTGATCTGTCTGCGCATGGGCGTTGCAGGAGTAGCTGCTGCTACCGTAATATCGCAGATGATTTCCGGTCTGCTGATCCTGCGCTGCTTAACGCTCCTTGACGGGTGCTGCAGACTGCGGCTGAAGGGACTTAAACTCTTTCGGGATAAAACGCTTCTGATTATGCGGATCGGATTTCCTGCAGGACTGCAGGGCATGGTATTTTCTTTGTCGAATGTACTGATTCAGTCCTCGGTCAATTCCTTTGGCCCGATTGCCATGAGCTTTATCAGCCAGAACTTCGGTGCTGGAAAACAGGAGCGGATTACAAAGGTACTCTTCCTGTGTCTTGGCATGGTTACGACGGTAGGTCTTGTAATGGGATTCGGTGCATATTTCGCCGGAACCCCGCTGTTATCCATCTATTCGTCGGACTCTGAAGTGATACATTATGGGCTGCTCCGGCTCTCCGTCATCTGTACTGCTTACTGTCTTTGCGGTATTATGGATACTATGGTAGGCGCGCTTAGGGGCATCGGCTATTCCTTTATGCCCATGGTAGTTTCCCTGCTTGGTGCCTGCGGACTACGAATCATCTGGATTTTCACGATATTCCGGTGGAACAGAAGCCTTTTGACACTCTATATATCCTATCCGGTCACATGGATCATCACTGCACTTGTGCATATGATCTGTTACGGAATTGTACGCAAAAAACAACTGCGGAGTTTAGCAAAATGTTAGATCAGATAAAGAATGCCGTTATAGAAACCGGTAAAATTATGTTAGAAGCGGAAAACATTACAGAAAACACCCATTCCAGGGAAGGACATGCCAACTTTGTGACAGAATACGATACCCGTGCGCAAAAGGAGCTGTTTGCCCGTCTGTCTGCCATTCTTCCCGAAGCTGCATTTATGGGAGAGGAAGAGGAAACAAAAACCTGGTCCGACAAAGGATTTCTGTTCATCATTGACCCTATTGACGGAACTACAAATTTTATTAAACAAAATCATATGATCTGTATTTCCGCTGGACTGTTAAAGGACGGGGAACCGGTTCTTGGGATTGTATACAATCCTTACCGAAAAGAACTGTGGAAGCCTGCTTTTGAAATCGCATATCACTATTTCCAAAAAGTTCTGGACTTACGCCGGAGCGGTTCTGCCGCCATTGACCTGTGCGACATTGCCTGCGGAAGCGGAATCACCGAAGAAGATTTGGAATATATCCGGCTGCGAAACAGGAAGCTCCCATGATGCGGCTTCCTGTCTATACGCTTCTGCCGTTTCTGTGAGAGACTGAATCTGTTCCTTTTCCCATGGTGTTTCGCCTTGCACCTGCTCTGACAGCTTAAGGTAGCACTGATGCAGTCCCTCTAAGGGCATTCTGCCGCTTCTGCGTACATCAATAATCGCCTGGGTACGGCAGGCTGCCATTTCAAACCACTGAATCGCTTCCTCATAATCTTCCTTTTCAAAAAAATAGCTTCCGATCTCATAGCAAAGCTCTGCGCACATAGCATCCGGCATCAGCTTAAATGCCATGGAGAAAAACCAATCTGTATTTCCTGTAATACGATATGTATGCGCAAGCGCACAGATTGCTTCTTTTTTCATGTCAACAGAAGCCTCCGGCTGTTTTACCACCGCTTCAAAAATCTCTGCCGCTTCTTCAAAATCCTTTTTTTCTCCGCTGATAAATAATTCTTTGACATACATAGAGTGAAGCTTTTCCGATAATCTTCCTTCCCTCTCATAGGCACGCCGGAATAATTTAAAATCCCTGCCGCTGTGCAGGCTTCTCGGCAAATGCTTGATTTCAATATCACTGTCATAGATGACAGGTTCCATGCGCACGGTTTCATGTACGGCATCCACCCAGACAAATTCCCGCAGCCGTTTATAAAGCTTTGGACGGTATTCCTTCTGGTAATTTGCCGTGGTATTATATTCCGGCGGCGTAATATAATGCATCTGAACCATCTCGATTTCCGGCAGCAGTGCCTGTTTTAAATCTGCAAACCGTTTATGATTAAAATAATCCACCACTTCATCTGCATCTGCAGAGTAGATATACTCCATGGTTGCCTTGGAAAACGCAAAATTCCTTGCTGCCGCAAAATCATCCTGCCATTCATAATCATAGATTTTGTCCGTAAATTCCGCTGCCACCTCTTTGGTATTATCTGTAGAACCGGTATCCACAATGATGATCTCATCCATGAGATCCGCTATGGATACCAGACATCTGTGCAATACATCCGCTTCATTTTTTACAATCATACAAAGGCTTATGGTAATCATTCCTTTTCCCTCCTGTCTATTTGCATGGGCAGAAGAATCCGGATTGCTGCTCCTATCTTTGCTTCTTCTATCACCATCTCTCCGTTATGTGCCAAAATAATCTGCTTTACCACATGCATTCCCATAATATGCCGTGCTTCTAAAGCCTCTTTTTCATTCTCCTCTTCCATCAGACATGCGATTACCTCCTCCGGGATCCCGACACCGTCATCACGGAACAGAATTTCCAGTTGATTCTGCTGCTTTCGCATTCTGATCTCCACATTGCAGCCTTCATTGTGCCGGATGCTGTTTCCGATCAGGTTTTCAAATGCCCGGACCAAAAGTGCCACATCTCCCTCTAACTCCATTTTTTCCACCTCTTCTGCAATATGAAGTTCCAGGGTATATGCGTCGCTTAAGCTATTATTATAATAAGAAGCGGCGATTTCACGCATCAGCTTTGCCGGATGATACATCTCTTTCCGTAATGGCTGCATCTGATACTCTAGCTTTGACGTTAAATTCAAATCCTCAATTAACTTTTTAATCTTCATCCCCTGATTCCTGATAATTCCAAGCTGCTTTTTCTGTTCTGTATCTATATTGCCGGCTGCTTCTAACTGCTCTACATATCCCATAATCATAGAAAGCGGTGTGCGTATATCGTGGGATACTCCCGCGATCCAGTTTGTTCTTGCCGTCAGGATATACTGGGGTTTGGAAGGGTTATCCTCAAGCTTCTCCCGCGGATGGCGCATATGTACCATTAAGGTATTTTCATACCCATAATATCCATCTCCATCCGGCAGGTTTACATCTAAAATCATAAAGTCCGGGTGTATGGACCGGTAACCCCCTCTTGCCTCTTTACAGCTTGCTGCCGGGTACAAATGGACAAAGCCCTCCCTCTTTAATATCTTTTGCAGCATTTCTAACAATTCCGCATTGTCATCTACCAGCAGAATGTCTGCATCCTGTATCCGTTCCATGTAACACCTGCCCTTCATTTTTTTACCTGCTTCTATCTTATAATAAAATCCTCTTGCTTAAAAGCCATAAAAAGAATTTTTAAGGTAAATTTAAGGCAGCTTTCATATTCATCTGGAAGGGAAGAACTGCTTTTAAAGACCTCCGATACCGCAAAAACAATGCAGTTATTAAGCAGCAGAAATATCCCCCATTCCGCAGTTGAATCGGAATCTTCAAATCCCCGCATTTCTATTCCCATACTTTCGGATGCAGAACTTGCACCCATGATTCAATTTCTCATCTCGAATCAGATCAATGTACTTCGTATTGAAGAGAACCGGAAAAGCTTAGAAGATATTTTCTTAGACATTACAGGAAGGAGTATACGCTTATCATGACACCTGACTTTAAAATTGAATTCAAAAAATTGAAACATTACAAAATCCCCCTGCTGATTTCAGGATTCCTGATTCTGATATTCTGCTGGATATTATGGGTCACAGGCTCCATGACTACGGATGAACTGCAGAGCGGTTACTTTAACCTGCTGTATCAGATACCGGTTATGAATACTGTCCTGCTGCCGCTGTTTCTTGCAATGCTTGCCAGCCGCATCTGGGATATTGAGCATAAGGGCAACGCCTTCAAGCTGCTTTGTACCCTGCAGAAACGCAAAAATATCTACCATGTCAAATCCATTCTCGGTATATTGCTGATTTTCCTGCTATCACTGGGCGAAGCCGCCATTATACTTCTGACCGGAAAAATGCCTGACTTTACACAGCCCCTTCCAAAGAGCCATATTGCGGTATTTGTGATAACCACGTTTCTGACCAGCATATTTCTTTATCTGCTTCAGGAAATCCTTACATTTCTGTTTGAAAATCAGCTTGTGGCACTCTCCACAGGGCTTATCGGTTCCTTTGCCGGACTGTTCTTTCTGCTTTTTGCAAGGAGATTTCAGCAGTTTGTCATCTGGACTTATTACTGTCTCCTGCAGACAGTGGGCATGAACTGGGATGCGGCAACAAAAATTATAAGCTATACAAAACAGCCGCTTTCCCTGCCGCACCTTTTTCTGATTTGCCTTTTCAACATTCTCATTTATCCTATGGGCAAAATCCTGTTTGAAAAGAAAGAAATCTGACACAAACCTATTTATAGAAAGGAATCCATCTTATGTTTAAACAATGTTTACGTGCAGAAAATGCTAAAATAAAATCTCCCATCGTCTGGATACTCTTTTTCCTCCTGCCGATTTTCCCGGCAGTCCTTGGAACCTGCAACTTTCTTTCGAATCAAAGTATCCTGCATGACGGCTGGTACAGTCTGTGGACACAGCATACGATATTTTACGCCGACTTCTTCTATGCCCCTTTGGTTGCCCTGTATGCCTCTTATTTTTGGCGCATGGAGCATTCCAATCACAACTGGAATTTTATTATGACTGCTCCTGTTCATCTAGGACATCTGTTTCTGGCAAAATTTGCAGTGCTGTTTCGAATGACAATATTGATACAGTTCTGGATCGGCTTTTTATTTTTTATCAGCGGAAAACTCATTCACCTTCCGGGAATGATGCCTCCGGAATTTCTTCTATGGCTGTTTCGCGGCTGTATTGGAAGTATTGGAATCATTGCATTATCCCTGCTGATCTCCATGAGAATCCGCAGCTTTGCAATTCCGATTGTGATTGCGCTTGCCGGCAGTATCTTAAGCCTTGGTATGGTAAGCAATGGCGATGGTTATGCCTGGCCTTACGCACTTATGATGCTGGGTATGAATGCGAACGCTTCTAACAACGTCTTAGGTGAAAATTATGTCCTCTTTTTCGGTGCAGCGATCTTCTTTTTTCTGATTTTTACCGGACATGCTATTTTATATTTGAAAAAACGGGATGTTTATAGCACCTAGCTGCTGTAGCTTTTAAAAAACATGGGAAAAAATTGCTGAAATTTTCTTGACAATTCACACATCTTCGTGTATCATTATCTTTGCTGTGAGGAACATGCCCAGTTAGCTCAGTTGGTAGAGCAGAGGACTGAAAATCCTCGTGTCTCTG
>CAYWXJ010000038.1:0-17169 GCA_964462405.1 uncultured Eubacterium sp. | reverse complement strand
CGTTCTATCGGGGAATTTTGGAGAAGATGGCATATTTCACTTGGCACCTGGTTTAAGGAATATATCTATTTTCCGCTGGGAGGTTCAAAAAATAAGAATATGGATAAGACCCTGCGCAATATGATGGTAGTATGGCTGTTTACGGGAATCTGGCATGGAGCGGAGTGGACGTTTCTCGTGTGGGGACTTATAAATTATGCGGCACTGGTGTTTGAACGGTTTACGGATTTTGAAAAAAAGCAGGGACATAGTCTGCTGAAATGGGTATATACCATGTTTCTTGTAAATTTAGGCTGGGTAATTTTCCGGGCGGAGAATTTAGTCTATGCTGGTAATTTTATCAAGTGCATGTTCGGATTTGGAGGAGCAGGAGTATGGAGCGATTATACATGGATGTATTTAAAAGAGTATGGAGTTTTTTTCCTGGCGGGCGTGATCTTCTGTATTCCAATCGGACGGCGCATGAATTATTTAATTGTAAATGATAAGGTATCGCACCGGCTTATGGATATTCTTTATCCTGTGCTGCTGCTGGGCGTATTCCTGCTCTGTGTTACATACTTGGTAAAGGGAAGTTACAATCCATTTATTTACTTTAACTTTTAACGGGAAAGATAACAAAGGGGAAAAATATGGAAAAATTATTAGGAAAAAAACAGGTAACGACGCTGCTGTTTTTGGCTTTTATCTTTCTGTATGGTCTGGTGAATGCGAAAAAAGAAGTGCCGCTTTTATGGGAAAAAATTCAGGTGTTTGACTGGCAGCAGTTCGAATTATCCGATTTGATCGGTCAGATTGAGACGACGATAGACGAAAATGCAGCAGGCAGATATGTTTTCATTGATGCTTATGGCTATATACAAAAGGTGCTGGATAAGCATGAAGAATCTAATTTTGAAGTGGTAAAGGATACGGAAGGCAAGCTGCATTATACATATTTTGCCAATAAAATCGGAGATACTACTGAGATAGCGGAAAGAGTATACCGCTATTCGGGACAGATCAAAGAAAAGTCTCCGCTGCTTGTCGTTTTGCCGCCGGAAAAATATATTGAGGGCCATACACAGTTTCCAAGAGGAATCCCCTATTCCATGACTAACGAAACGACGGATGATTTTATCAGTAAGTTAGATAAGTTTGGTATTTCCTGCCTGGATCTGCGGGACGGATTAAAAGACAGCGGACTGGATCTGTCGAATGTTTTTTTTGCAACAGACCATCACTGGAAGATAGAAACGGCATTCTGGGCGTCCGGGGAATTTTGTCAGTGGCTGAATGAAACTTATGGAGAGCATTTAGACGAAGAAGGCTTTTACAGTAATTTGGATAATTATAATCAGATTGTGTACGAAGATATTTTCCTTGGTTCTATGGGAAGAAAAACGGGACGTTATTATACGGGTGTGGACGATTTTACGCTGATTTATCCTGCATTTTCTACGAACTACAAGCTTACGAATACAATTAGTGAGGGTATGGTGTTAGAGGGAAGGTTTGAAGAGGCGCTGCTTGCCACACCGGTGTTCCGGGAGAGCAGCAAACCTTTTGAAACGGATATTTATATGTCCTATTTGTACGGAAATCCGGCTTATACTCATATTGAGAATTTAGATCAGGAAGACGGGATCGATATTTGCCTGATCAAGGATTCCTTTGCAGTTCCTTTTGCCGCGTTTACATCTCTGCGCTGTCACACGGTAGATATGATAGATCCCAGATTTTACGAGGAAGATTATGTGGATACGGTCATGGAGAAGGATTACGATTATGTGATTATTATGATCTCTCCGCAGAATCTCGTGGAAGAATTTTTCCCATTTGGGCAGTAGTATTGTTGAAAAACCATGGGTTTTTCAACAATACTACATACATATATTTTGCAAAATAAGTAAAGACTAAGTATGAATTAAGGGGCAATATGATTAAAAAAATAGATATACTGGGTATGCAGGTGGACAATTACACGGTCAGGGAATCCCTGCTGCGGCTGGATACCTACATGAGCAGTACCGTTTTAAATATTATAGAAACCGTTACGATGAAGCAGCTTGTGGCAGCAGGAGAGAATCCAAAGATCAGGGAGTGTTTAGAACAGGCGGACCTTTGTATCATCGGCGAGGGAGAGATTTTGTCGGAAACAGGGAATGCTACCGTACAGCGTATGCGTGAAGTCCGGGACCAGAATTTTTTGCATGAACTGCTGAAACGGGCTGTGCGCAATCAGAAACGGATATTTTTAATTGCTGTGACAAGAGAAGAAGTAGATGCCATGCAGGCATTTTTTATAGAGCAAAATCCCAGATTTACCGCAGCAGGAAGCTATGCTGTAGAAGAGTGCGTCGGTGATATGGATACCATTGTCAATGAGCTGAATGGAACCACACCGGATATTGTGATTTCTGCACTGGACTCACCTGTCGAAGAGGAATTTCTTTTGTCTCATAAGGATAAGATCGGAGCAGGAGTCTGGTATGGTATTGGAGCTTCCTACAAGAGTAAGCAGGGTGGTATCCGGATAGGGGAGACACTGCAGAAGTTAGCGCTCAGAGGAAGACTGCGTCATTCCGTGTCAAAATATCAAAATAAGAGTAAGGACAGAAAATAAATGAAGTTGTTAAATAAAAAACCATTGTATACAGATATTCTGCTGGCAGTGATAGGTACGGGACTGATTGCACTTGGAATCCAGTGGCTGTATGACCCCAGCGGTTTTGTAACAGGAGGCTTCACCGGTATTGGAATTATTGTAAAACAGATGAGCTTAGCCGTTATAGATGGAGGAATCCCTCTCTGGCTGACGAATATTGTTTTAAATATACCGGTGTTTTTGATTGCCTTAAGAATGAAAGGAAAGCGTTTTATTGCCAGAACCGCCTTTGCAACGGCACTGCTCTCTGTATGGCTGTATGTGATTCCTACCGTAGATATGGCGCAGGGAGATCCGATGCTTGCCACTATTTTTGGCGGAGTGCTGTTTGGCGCAGGAATGGGACTGGTACTCTTAGCAAGGGCAACGACCGGCGGTACGGATATGGTTGCCGTATTGATCCAGCATAAGCTGCGGCATTATTCCGTGGTACAGATTATGCTGATTCTCGATGGAGTGATTGTGCTTGCGGGACTTTTTGAATTTGGATTAAAAATCGGCTTATACGCAATTATTTCTATTTACATTAGCACGAAGGTATCCGACGCCCTGATGGAAGGAATGAAATTTTCCAAGGCGGCTTTTATTATTACCAACCATCATAAGCAGGTGGCAGATGCCTTGATGGAGAAATTAGACCGGGGCGTAACAGGTCTTCAGGCAAGAGGTATGTACTCCGGGGATGAAAAGTGTATGCTCTACTGCGTTGTTTCCAAAAAAGAAATCGTAGATTTGAAGGAAATTGTTGTGGAAATCGACAGGAATGCATTTGTGATCGTATCTGATGCAAGGGAAGTATTAGGCGAAGGTTTTGTTGAACATGGGAAGTGATTTTCGTTTGTGTACTTTGTCTAAAGCAAAAAAATGAAAGTTTTTCGAAAAAAATTGAGGAAATGCATAAAAAGTATTGCATTTCCTCTTTCTTTTTTTGTGAATTTGTATTAAAATATCAAATAAGAATTTTTACTTCGAAAAATTAATGATAATTTCATTGTGAAAATTGTATATGTTTCGGGGGAAGCAATAAAAACTGCCCGTGGTTGCAGGGTGACGAGAAGGAGAACAGGATATGATTTCAAACCAGATACTTCAAAATACAATTGATGGGTTAAAGGGGATTACAAGAATTGATCTGTGTATAATTGATACAGAAGGTAAGGTGTTGGCTGCTACATTTCCGGATTCGGAACGCTATGTACGGGCAGCAGAGGATTTTGTAGACTCTCCGGCGGATTCACAAGTGGTACAGGGCTGCCAGTTTTTTAAGGTGTTTGATGAACATCAGTTAGAGTATGTGCTTCTTGCCAATGGCGACAGTGATGATGTCTACATGGTAGGCAAGATTGCCAGCTTCCAGATTCAGAATCTGTTGGTTGCCTATAAGGAGCGGTTCGATAAGGATAATTTTATTAAGAATCTTTTACTGGATAATCTGCTTTTGGTAGATATTTACAATCGTGCCAAAAAACTCCATATTGATACAGAAGTCCGCAGAGTGGTATATATAATTGAAACCAATCGGGATAAGGAAGGCTATGATCTTGATAAGGTCAGAAGCATCTATGGAGGGAAGTCGAAGGATTTTGTTACGGCAGTAGATGAGAAGAATATAATTGTGGTAAAAGAATTAGCGGAGAGTGAGAGTTATGATGATTTGAATAAGACGGCGGAGGTTATTTCAGATTTATTTCGGGGAAGTGCCGGGCGGGAGGTACATATTGCATACGGCACGATCGTCGGAGAGATTAAGGAAGTGTCCCGTTCTTACAAGGAAGCTAGAATGGCACTGGATGTAGGTAAGATTTTCTTTGAGGAGAAGAATATTGTAGCATACTCCACATTGGGAATCGGACGTTTGATCTATCAGCTTCCAATTCCGCTTTGTAAAATGTTCATTAAGGAGATTTTTGACGGGAAATCTCCGGACGATTTTGATGAAGAGACTTTGACGACCATTAATAAGTTTTTTGAGAACAATTTAAATGTATCCGAAACTTCACGGCAGTTATACATTCACAGGAATACATTGGTATACCGGTTAGATAAGCTTCAGAAGAGCACGGGACTTGATCTGCGTGTATTTGAAGACGCTATAACCTTTAAGATTGCCCTGATGGTCGTAAAATATATGAAGTATATGGAGTCTTTAGATTACTAATTCAGGAGGCATTGATGATTAAGTTAGAGCATGTCAGTAAGGCTTATTCTGCCGGGATTCCGGCATTAAATGATGTGAATTTGGAGATAGAAGAGGGTGAATTTGTATTTATCGTGGGTGACAGCGGTTCCGGAAAATCCACCCTGATCAAGCTGCTGTTGAAGGAGCTTGAGCCTACCGACGGTGTGATTACCATTGACGGAAGAAAGCTTCATACGATACGTCACAGACAAATCCCGAAATTCCGCAGGAATTTAGGCGTTGTATTTCAGGATTTCAGATTATTAAAGGACAGGAATGTATACGATAATGTGGCATTTGCCCAGAGAGTGATCGGCGCTTCTGTCAGAGAATCCAGAAAGAAAGTGCCCCAGATGCTTTCCATGGTTGGTCTGGCGGCAAAATATAAATCCTTTCCGAAGCAGCTATCGGGAGGGGAGCAGCAGAGGGTGGCCATTGCAAGAGCCTTAGTCAATCAGCCGAAGATTCTTCTTGCAGACGAGCCTACCGGAAATCTCGACACAAATAATGCGTGGGAGATTATGAAGCTGTTAGAGGAGATCAATGAGCGCGGAACTACTGTTGTAGTCGTTACACACAATATCGAGATTGTAAAAGTAATGAATAAGCGTGTCATTACTATGAAGAAAGGCGTCATCATTTCTGATGTAGAGGGTGGCAGCGATGGGAATTAGTTCAATAGGATATACAATCAAACAGGGATTTCGCAATATCTGGCGGAATAAGATGTTTTCCTTAGCATCCATAGCCACTATGTCGGCATGTATTTTCTTATTTGGTCTGTTTTTTTCGATTGTTACGAATTTTCAGACAATGGTAAAAGAGGCAGAATCCGGTGTGGCAATTACCGTGTTCTTTAACGAAGGAATCACCCGGGAACAGATCGATCAGATTGGAGAGGAGATCGGTGCACGGGTAGAGGTTTCCGAGTATAACTTTATCTCTGCGGAAGAAGCCTGGGCAGAGTTTAAAGAAGAATATTTTAAGGGAAGTGAAGAGGCGGCAGCAGGATTTGAAGACGACAATCCCCTTGCAAATTCAGCAAGTTATGAGATTTATATGAATGATATTTCCATGCAGCCGGTATTAGTGGATTATCTCAGCGGCTTAGAGGGTGTGCGTGAGGTACGCCAGTCGGAGGCGGTTGCCAATACGCTTTCTGATTTTAACAGCCTGATTGGATACATTTCTGTGGGAATTATTCTGATTCTGTTTTTGGTAGCGATATTTTTAATCAGCAACACGGTCACTACCGGTATTGCCGTCCGTAAGGATGAAATTGGAATTATGAAGCTGATCGGTGCTACCGATTATTTTGTAAGGGCGCCGTTTGTCGTAGAAGGTGTTATGATTGGACTGATCGGAGCAGCATTGCCGTTGACGCTTTTGTATGCGCTGTACAATAGGGTGACTGTATATATCGGCGAGAAGTTCAGCTTTTTAAGCAACCTGATTTCCTTTGTCCCGGCAAGAGAAGTGTTTCGCACATTAGTTCCGGCAGCACTGATCCTTGGCGTGGGCATTGGCTTTTTGGGAAGTAAGATTACCATTCGTAAGCATTTGAAAGTATAGTGGAGATTTATATGTACAACAGAGGTTGGAAAAAAAGAGCAGGAATGCTTTTTTTTGCAGTATTGTTAGCATTTTCCTATCCGGCAGGTACAGCGGCAGAGGCGTTAAAGGAGGCAAAGCAGGAGAAGGAGAATTTAGAGAATGCATTAAAGGAAGCACAGGATTTAATCAACAGCTTAAAGGATTCTCAGTCGGATATTAAAGAAAAGGTTACGGAATTAGACACAAGGCTGACGCAGGTTTCTGCGGATATTACCAATCTTGAGAGCCAGTTGGAGAGCAAGAATACGGAGATTTCCGATACCAAAGAGGTCTTGACGCAGTTCAAAGAGGATGAACGGGTACAGTATGAAAATATGAAATTAAGGATCCGGTATATGTATGAGAACAGCCGTACTTCTTATTTAGAGCATATTTTATCTGCGGAAAACTTTTCTGATTTTTTAAACGCAGTGGAATACATACAGCAAATATCCCAATATGACAGAGCTATGCTGTTAAAATACCAGCAGGCGCAGGAAGCCGTAGCCTGTGCGAAAGACGAGTTAGAAAAAGAGAAAGCCGAATTAGAGCAGCTTGAGGCAAAGGTAGAGGAAGAAAAACAGGCAGTACAGACGCTTCTTACAGCGAAAGAGACAGAACTTGCTTCTGTAGATAAGGATTTAGATAATGCGAGCAGCCAGGCAGATGCCTATGCTGCGGAAATTGAGGCGCAGAATGACATCATAGCCCAGATACAGCAGGCAGAGGCAGCGAAAAAGGCAGCCAGAGAGAAAGCGGAGGCGGAAGCAAAAGCGAGGGTCGAAGCGGAGGCAAGGGCGAGAGCCGAAGCAGAAGCCGCAGAAAACGGCACGGAAACTCCACAAGAAGGAGAAACAGGAGCTGCAGAGACAGACACTCCGGTCAAAGAAGATACCTATAACGGCGGTGCATTTACATGGCCATGTCCATCAAGCTACCGGGTGACCAGTGATTACGGACAGAGAATTTCGCCTACGGCAGGAGCCTCTTCCGACCACAAGGGAATTGATATTGGAGCGTCCTATGGAGCAGATATTGTGGCGGCGGCAGATGGTACAGTTGTATTTTCCGGCTACAGCAATTCGGCGGGTAACTACATTATGATCGACCATGGCGGAAGCTTATATAGCGTATACATGCATGCCTCTTCTTTGTGTGTGAGCGAGGGAACAGTTGTGACAAGGGGACAGGTAATTGCCAAGGTGGGAAGCACCGGAATTTCTACCGGAAATCATCTGCACTTTGGGGTATCTTTAAATGGCAGCTATGTAAGTCCGTGGAATTATTTAAGTAGATAAGACGTATAATAACAGGACGTGAGCAGTTCTAAGAAACTCCCTGCCAGGCAATGGCGGGGAATTTCTGCATTTATTATATGGGTTGGTTTTGAATCAGGAATGACTGCGGATGGCAGGGAAAGGACAGGAGAAAATGGAATACCGGGAAATGAAAGAGGAACAAGAAGCCAAACAGGTTCAGCAGAAGAAGCAGAAGGGCGGTTTTGCAAAGGGGGTCGCAGCAGGAATCCTCGGAACGCTTGCGGCAGGAATATTAGTGCTCGTTATATTTATTCAGGTATTGGGCAACAGCCTTTTGATTGGGCCTAAGAACAGCACAGCGGATAGCCGTAACATTTTAAGCGGAAAAGTGCAGAAAAAAGTAAATGAATTGATGGGATATATCAACCTGTATTTTTATGATGAGGTAGATGATACAAAGCTTGCCGAGGGTATTTACGCCGGTCTGTTAGAAGGGCTGGATGATAAATATACGGAATACTATACGGCTGAAGAATATGAAAATCTGCAGATTTCAGCTACCCAGAATTACTGCGGCATCGGGGCGGTGCTTTCGCAGGATAAGGATTCCATGCAGGTAACGGCTACCCATATCTACGAAGGTTCTCCGGCAGAAGACGCGGGACTTAAGGATGGGGATATTATAGTTTTGGTAGATGAAATCGAAGCAGTCAGCATGGAGCTTACGGAATTGGTAACACATATCCGGGGAGAGGAAGGGACTTCGGTTCATTTGCAGGTCTACAGGGAAGGTGAAACGGATTATTTGGAGTTAGATGTAATGAGAGCCAATATTGACCTGCCAACCATTGAGCATAAGCTGTTAAACGGAAATATCGGTTATATTCATATCGTAGATTTCGGTGCGCCTACAGTAGAACAGTTTGAAACGGCAGTGGATGAGTTAAATTTACAGGGAATGCAGGCAATGATAATAGACGTCAGAGATAATCCGGGGGGCATGATTACGGCGGTGACGGGAGTCTTAGATGATATTTTACCGGAGGGAACTGTCGTATATACCCAGGACAAATACGGAAAAAGGCAGGATTATACTTCGGATGATGAAAAGCAGATGGATATTCCCATTGCAGTCCTTATGAATGGCAACAGCGCCAGTGCCTCTGAGATTTTAGCGGGGGCGATCCGGGATTACGAGTACGGAACACTGATTGGAACTACGACCTATGGAAAAGGAGTCGTACAGACGATTATTAATTTAGAGGAGGGAGACGCCATTAAGCTGACAACTGCAAAGTATTTCACTCCGAAGGGGGAAAATATCCACGGAACAGGCATTGACCCGGATATAGAACTGGAATTTGAGTATTTCGGTGATGTGAACGGAGAATACGACGAAATGCAGGATAATCAGGTGCAAAAAGCAATCGAAGTATTAAATAAGGAGCTTTTTGAGTAAGTCATGAGGAAGATAAAGTACCAAAGATATTTGTGGATTGCAGCAGCGGTTTTCTGGATGGCATCGATTTTTTATTTTTCCAATCAAAAGGCGGTGCAGTCGAGTGAAATCAGCGGCTCACTGACCTATCGTATGGCAGAGGAAGTGAATCATATTTTCAAACTTGCGTGGGAGAAGAAAACCGTATTAAAATACGCCGCACTTTTAGAGCATCCGGTGCGCAAGGCTGCCCATATGACGGAATATGCTATTCTTGCATGGATACTGCTTGGAAACTGTATGCAATATCAGGTTTTGAAAAGAAAATGCTGGCTATGGGCGTTTCTTGGAACGGCTCTTTATGCCGCTACGGATGAATTTCATCAACTGTTTATTGAAGGACGCTCCGGCGAAGTGAAGGATGTATGCATAGACAGCCTGGGAGGATTTCTTGGACTGCTATTGGCATGGTTTGCCGTCCGCCTATGGAAAAAAAGAAGAAAAGATGATAGACTATAGAATCATAAAAGAGAAAGAGGTGAAGTTAATGGTAGAATTAGACCAGTTCAAGTATACCTTGAACACATACAGAGAACCATTAGTGGAAGTGAGGGATTCACTTTGACTTAGCTGTCAAGGAACAGCGGATACAGGAATTAGAGCGTGAAATGGAAGCTCCGGATTTCTGGGATGATGTGGAAGTTTCCCAGCAGAAAATGAAAGAATTAAAGAGCTTAAAGGATGATGTAGCTACCTTTGCAAAGCTGCAGGGGCAGTTTGAGGATATTGAAACGCTGATTGAAATGGCAAACGAAGAAAATGATGATTCTTTAATCGGAGAGATAGAAACGGAGATTGCGGAATTTGAAGAGACCTTTGAGGGCATCCGTATGAAGACGCTTCTGTCGGGAGAATACGATAAAGACAACGCGATTCTTTCCCTTCATGCGGGGGCCGGGGGGACTGAGTCCTGCGACTGGGCGGCAATGCTGTACCGTATGTTTACCCGGTGGGCGTCGGATAAAGGCTTTTCTGTAGAGGTTTTGGATTCTTTAGACGGAGAAGAAGCCGGAATCAAATCCATTACCTTTCAGGTCAACGGGGAGAATGCCTACGGTTATTTAAAATCCGAAAAGGGAGTGCACCGTCTGGTTCGAATATCTCCCTTTAATGCGGCAGGAAAGCGGCAGACCTCCTTTGTATCCTGTGATGTGATGCCGGATATTGAAGAGGATATTGATATTGAGATCAATGAAGAGGATATTCGTATCGATACCTACCGTTCCAGCGGAGCGGGAGGCCAGCACATCAATAAAACCTCTTCTGCAGTCCGTATTACCCATTTTCCGACCGGAATTGTGGTGCAGTGTCAGAATGAACGCTCCCAGCATATGAATAAGGACAAAGCCATGCAGATGTTAAAGGCAAAACTCTATCTGTTAAAGCAGGAAGAGAATGCTGCAAAAGCGGCAGGCATCCGCGGGGAAGTCACAGAGATCGGCTGGGGCAATCAGATCCGTTCTTATGTGATGCAGCCCTACACTATGGTCAAGGACCATCGTACCGGAGTGGAAACGGGAAATGTAGACAGCGTTTTAGACGGCAAGCTGGATATATTTATCAACGGCTATTTAAAATGGCTCTCTTTAGGCTGCCCGGAAAATATGGGTGGCAGTGATGAGTAGAAATCCGGAATCCGCATCCGTTTTATGAAGTAAAACAGCAGTGAATATAAAGGAAGAGGAATAGAATGACAGGAGGAAGAATTTATGGGTATTATCAGAGCAGTTGCACAGGCAATCGGGGGTTCTCTTGCAGACCAGTGGCTCGAGGTATATGAGCCGGATGATATGGGAAGCCAGACCGTTTTTACTTCCGGTATAAAAATCCGGAAAGGACAGAATACCAAGGGCAGCGATCAGACCGTATCTAACGGTTCTGTTATCCATGTTTATGATAATCAGCTTATGATGTTAGTAGACGGAGGAAAAGTAGTGGATTACACTGCTGAGCCGGGCTACTATAAAGTAGATAATTCTGTGCTGCCGTCTTTGTTCAACGGACAGTTAAAGGAAAGTGTAAAGGAGACCTTTTCCCGTATCAAATTCGGCGGAGCAACACCGACGGTGCAGAAGGTATTTTATATCAACCTGCAGGAGATTAAGGGAATCAAATTCGGTACCAGGAACCCGGTGAACTATTTTGACAGCTTTTATAATGCGGAGCTGTTTTTACGTGCCCACGGTACCTATTCTATAAAGATTACAGACCCGCTGTTATTCTATCAGGAGGTTATTCCGAGAAATGCAGACCATGTGGAAATCAATGACGTCAATGAACAGTATATTTCCGAATTTTTAGAGGCGTTGCAGGCTTCGATCAATCAGATGTCCGCAGACGGAATCCGTATATCTTATGTGCCGTCAAAGGGGCGGGAATTGAGCAAATACATGGCGGATACCTTAGATGAAGACTGGAACCGTATGCGTGGTATGGAGGTACAGTCTGTAGGTATTGCAAGTATTTCCTATGACGAAGAATCCCAGAAGATGATTCAGATGCGTAATCAGGGTGCGATGTTGTCAGATCCGACTGTCCGGGAGGGCTATGTGCAGGGAGCGATGGCAAGGGGCTTGGAAGAAGCAGGATCTAATGCCAACGGAAGTATGGCAGGCTTTATGGGCATGGGCGTTGGGATGCAGGCAGCAGGCGGCATGATGGGAAATGCTTCCCAGGTAAATTTGGCGCAGATGCAGATGCAGCAGCAGGCAGCGCAGAATGCACAGGCGCAGCAGACGGCACAGACCGCAGGCACACAGCCGCAGAATGGAAGGGCGGCAGGCGGCTGGACTTGTGAATGCGGGGCAGAGAATACTGGTAAGTTCTGCAGCGAATGCGGCAAACCAAAGCCGGAAGCGAAAATATGGGTATGTGAATGCGGCACAGAAAATACCGGGAAATTCTGCAGTGAATGCGGAAAGCCAAGACCGGTAGGTCCCTGGGTATGTAAATGCGGGGCAGAGAATACCGGAAAATTCTGCAGCGAGTGCGGAAGTCCAAGAGAATAAGAAACATGCAGATTCGGAGAATAACAGGAGGAGTTTATGTCAGTTATCAGCTATAAGTGTCCTAACTGCGACGGCGAGTTGATTTTTGATCCTAAGACACAAAAGTATAAATGTGAATATTGTTTTTCCCTGTTTCCACAGGAAGAGTTAGATGCCATGGAGCCGGCAGAGCAAAAGGAACAGGCTGCCCCGGACTCAGAGGAACATACAGTCCGGGCGGGCAGTGAAGAAGGTGTCATTTACACCTGCCCGAGCTGCGGAGCCGAGATCGTTACGGATGCAACGACAGCAGCTACCTTCTGCTACTACTGTCATAATCCGGTGGTATTAGGCGGAAGGTTGAGCGGGGAATTTTTACCGGATCAGGTCATTCCCTTTTCCATTGATAAGAAAACTGCAGAAAAGCAGTTCTTTGATTATCTGAGCAAGAAGAAATTTATTCCAAGAGCCTTTTTTGACAAAAGACAGATGGAGCATCTTTCCGGCGTCTATTTTCCCTACTGGGTATACGAAACCTCTATGAAGGGACGTATGCAGGCAAAGGCCACGAAGACCCGTGTGTGGAGAAGCGGAGATACCGAGTTTACGGAGACAAAATTTTTTGAAGTGGAGCGGGAAGGGCGGATTGAATTAAAGGATATGACAGAGAATGCCATAAACAAAGCAAATCATATTCTCGCAGAGGGCATTCTTCCCTATCGTATGGAGGAAGCAAAGCCCTTTCATTTTGGATTCCTTTCCGGTTTCCTGGCGGAAAAGCGGGACATTGAGAAATCTGAAATTGGAGAAAAACTGCAAAAGGAAGCGGGAGAATATGCAGAAAATATGCTGCGGGAAACAGTACATGGGTATCAGACTGTGACCGGAATACAGCATCGTTTTTCTGATAAAAATGAGAAATTTTCCTATACGCTGCTTCCTGTCTGGACGCTGACATATCCGGGGAAAGACGGAAATACTTATTATTATTCCATGAATGCGCAGACCGGAAAGGTCTGCGGAAAGCTTCCAATCGATTATAAAAAGGCTGCCCTGACCGCACTTGGTGCAGCGGTACTGGTGTTGCTAGCTGGAATTGGGGGAGGTTATTTTATATGGTAAGAGGAAAATCAAACTGGAAGCGGATATTGAGCGGAATTGGAAGCTTTTTGATCGTATTTGCGGCAGGGGCATTCGGATGTATGGCAGAGGAGAAGACACCGGAGAATTTGGTAACTGTCGCAGATGATGCATCCCTCCTTATGGAAGAAGAGGTTGACTGGTTAGAAAGTGTAGCGGCAGAGTTTGCGGAAAAAAGTGATTGGAATATTGTCGTGGCGACCTGTCAGGATGCAGGAGGAAAAACGGCACAGACCGTATGTGAGGATAATTTTAATACATATACCACCGGAGAGGACGGTATCAGTTGTCTTTTGGATATGGACAATCGGGAAATCTACATTGCAACGGCGGGGGAGGCACAGCTTTATCTGAATGACAGCAGAATCGATTCTGTTTTGGATGAGGCATATAAGGCGGTTTCCGACGGAGATTATTGTCAGTGCTTGTATTTAATGGTGTTAAGAAGTAGCGAAGCATATGATTTAGGCATACCGGAGAATGCGCAGATTTATGATGAAGATACCGGAAAGACCACAGTCTATCGAAGGCTGACCGTATTGGAGATTTTGTTTTCCGTTCTTGCGGCGGCAGCAGTGGGCGGAATCCTATTCGGAGCAATTATTGGTAAATACCATTTGAAATGGGGAACGTATCACTATGACTTTCATGATTCCGGCTCTATCCATTTAGAGAATCAGGAGGATCGTTTTATCAATCAGACCGTTACCCGGAGACATATTCCGAAAAATAACGGCAGCGCATCCTCTGGCGGCGGCAGTCGAAGTACGGTACATACCGGATCCGGCGGCAGAAGCTTTGGCGGCGGCGGGCGCAAGTTCTGAAAAAAGCAGTTGCAACCCTGCCGTAATTGTGATATTATCTTCCTCGTGAGAACAAATGTAGTTGTGAGACAAACACATGGAGGATAAATCAGAAGTTATGGCAGAGAAAACGAAATATTATGTCTTGAAAGAAAAAGCCGTACCTGAGGTACTCTTAAAGGTGGTGGAAGCAAAACGTCTTATAGACTCAGGAAAAGCGGAAAGTGTTCAGGAAGCTACGGATGTAGTGGGCATCAGCCGCAGTTCTTTTTATAAATACAAAGAGGATATTTTCCCTTTTCACGATAATACTAAGGGAACAACGATTACCATGATCATTCAGATGGATGATGAACCGGGACTATTGTCGGCAGTCTTAAAGTATGTTGCGGATTACCGTGCAAATATTCTGACGATACATCAGAGTATTCCGGTAAACGGTGTGGCATCCCTGACCATAAGCGTCGAGGTGCTTCCGCAGACGGGTGACATTTCCCGGATGGTAGAAGAAATTGAGGAGAAATCGGGAATACATTATTTGAAAATACTGGCCAGAGAATAGAATGTATCTCTGGGTGCCCACAGGGCTGGAATGGAGGATATTATGATAAAAGCAGCAGTTATGGGATATGGAACCATCGGTTCCGGTGTTGTAGAGGTATTAGATACCAATCGGGACAGCATTGCAAAGCGGGCGGGAGATGAAATTGAAGTAAAATACGTCCTGGATTTAAGAGATTTTCCGGGAGACCCGATAGAAGAGAAGGTCATCCATGATTATCAGGTCATTGTAAATGATCCGGAGATTCAGGTAGTTGTGGAGACTATGGGAGGCGTAGAGCCTGCCTATACATTCGTAAAAGCCATGTTAGAGGCAGGAAAGCACGTTACGACTTCCAATAAAGCCTTAGTAGCCGACAAAGGAGCAGAACTGATTGCCCTTGCAAAAGAGAAGAACGTCAACTTCCTGTTTGAAGCAAGTGTAGGCGGCGGTATACCGATTATCCGTCCGTTAAATTCCTGTCTGACTGCAGATGAAATCGAAGAGATCACAGGTATTTTAAACGGAACTACTAACTATATGATGACAAAAATGACCAATGAAGGTCTGGAATTTGAAGATGTATTAAAGGATGCACAGGAAAAAGGCTATGCGGAGAAAGACCCTTCCGCAGATATTGAAGGCTATGATGCCTGCCGTAAGATTGCAATTCTAACCTCTTTAGTATGCGGAAAGCAGGTAGATTTCAACGATATTCATACAGAAGGAATCACAAAGATTTCTGCAACCGATATTAAATATGCAAAACAAATGGGACGTGCCATCAAGCTGTTAGCCTCCAGCAAAAAAACAGAAAACGGTTATTCTGCAATGGTAGCGCCTTTCTTACTTTCACCGGAGCATCCGTTATTTAATGTAAATGACGTATTCAATGCCATTTTTGTACATGGCAATGTTTTAGGTGATGCAATGTTCTATGGCAGCGGTGCAGGAAAGCTTCCGACAGCATCCGCAGTAGTAGCGGATATTGTGGATATTGCTAAGCATTTAAGCCGCAACATCTGGGTAGAGTGGAGCTCTAAGAAATTAGAGCTTATAGATTATAAAAAAGCGGAGAATACATTCTTTGTTCGTACAACTGCTGATAAGGACAGGATTGCTGAAGTATTTGGCAGTGTAAAATATATAGAAGTACCGGAAATCACCGGGGAATCCGGATTTATTACAGCAGCTATGAAAGAGGAAGCGTTTGCTGCAAAATCTGCAGAATTAGGAAATATTCTTTCTGTCATTCGTGTAGGAAAGTAGTAAAGGAGTAAGTATATGAAATATATAGTAATCTTAGGGGACGGTATGGCAGACCGTCCGATTGAATCGTTAGGCAACCAGACACCGCTTGCATATGCAAAGACTCCTATGATGGACGAGCTTGCCGCAAAGGGGGAGATCGGTATGGTGCATACCATTCCCGACGGCATGAGTCCGGGAAGCGATACGGCAAATTTGTCCGTATTAGGATACAATCCGAGAAAATATTATTCCGGCCGATCCCCGTTAGAAGCGCTCAGCATCGGTGTCAAAATGAAGGATACGGACATCGCGCTGCGCTGCAATATCGTAACCTTGTCTGAGGAAGAAGACGATTATGAGGACCGTACTATGATTGACCACAGTTCCAGTGAGATTTCCACAGAGGATGCAGCGGTTTTATTAGAAGCAGTTAAAAAAGAGTTAGAAACGGAAGAATTTCGGTTTTATGTGGGTACCAGCTACAGACATCTGTTGATTTGGGATAAGGGTGAAGTGGTAAATCTGGTTCAGCCCCATGACATTTTAGAGCAAAAGATCGGTGATAAGCTGCCGGAAAATCCGGCTCTTCGGGAAATGATGAAAAGAAGCTATGATATTCTGGTAAATCATCCGATTAATATAGAGCGGAAGAAACAGGGACTGCATCCGGCAAATTCCTGCTGGTTCTGGGGAGCAGGTACAAGACCGGCATTATCCTCCTTTGAAGAGAAGACCGGCAAAAAGGGTGCCATGATTTCTGCAGTAGATTTATTAAAGGGAATTGCAGTAGGTTCTTCAATGAAGGTCATCACAGTAGACGGTGCTAACGGCGGGCTTCATACTAATTATGAAGGAAAAGCACAGGCAGCAGTCGATGTGCTGACAAAGGAAGGCTACGATTTTGTATATGTACATTTAGAAGCTCCGGATGAAATGGGACATCAGGGAAGCGTAGAACGGAAGGTGCAGGCGATCGAGAATTTAGATGCCCGTATCATCCGGCCTATCGTAGAGGGCTTAACGGCAGCAGGGGAGAATTTCCGTCTGGTTATTTTGCCGGATCATCCGACGCCGATCTGTATTCGTACCCACAGTGCAGATAATGTACCATATCTGTTATACGACAGTACAAAAGAACAGGAACACACCTGGAAATACAATGAAGCAGAAGCAGAAAAGACAGATAATTTTGTCGCCGAAGGACATACACTTATCGATTATTTGTTTCATGAGTAATTGCGCCTGCAAAAATAAAAGATTCAAGGAGTAAG
>CAYWXJ010000037.1:0-17194 GCA_964462405.1 uncultured Eubacterium sp. | reverse complement strand
TAGAGCGCCTGGTTTGGGACCAGGAGGCCGCAGGTTCGAATCCTGTCACCCCGACGCTGTAAACATACCGTTTCAGTGACATGCGGGTGTAGTTCAATGGTAGAACACCAGCCTTCCAAGCTGGATACGTGGGTTCGATTCCCATCACCCGCTTGTTTTATTGTTCGGGAGCCGATATGGTTTCCCGATTTTTTTATTATTTAATACGATCCTGGCAATAAAAATCTTCCGGAAGAAATTGTGAAAAATCCTCCGGAAGCATCTTACAATAATAACTATATAAACTTTTTCTATTTTATTTTTCCATATATCTAATCTTTACCTGAGTGACCCGTCTTCTGTCGATAATCCGATAAGCTTTCATCTCCGGTACTTCTTCCATAAAGGAACAGATGAGATAAATAATCCCTCCATCATAAGCGAATCTCTTATCTTCTTCCGATGGCTCCGCTTTTGTGCCGGGATGGGAATGCACATTTGCCAGTAGTATCAGGCCATTCCGGCGAATTTCTCTGATCACGGCAAACTGCTCCCTTGCATCCATGGAAAAATGGCTGCTGGCATCGTCTGCATTATGCATTCCATAGAACTTTTTTACCGTCACGTCATTCCCTTCACGCACTCCTGCTAAAAGACCGCAGGCCTCTTTAGGCAACGCACTTTGCAGCCAGGAGAAAATCTCTTCTTTTTGCTGTTTTGGAATCTGAATAATCATATGCTATTCGCTCTATTCTACCGCCTTGAATGCCTCTTCTAAATCCTGAATAATATCATCAATATGCTCTGTTCCGATAGACAGACGGATGGTATTCGGCTTGATTCCCTGCTCTGCTAACTCTTCTTCGTTGAGCTGTGAATGGGTGGTGGATGCCGGATGGATAACTAATGATTTTACATCCGCTACATTTGCCAGCAAGGAAAAGATTTCCAGATTATCAATGAAATCCTTTGCTTTCCTGTCATCCCCCTTGATTTCGAAGGTAAAAATAGAACCGCCGCCATTCGGGAAATATTTCTTATATAATTCCTGCTGTTTTGGATCTGCAGAAACAGACGGATGGTGAACTGCTTCTACCTGCGGATGCTTGCTTAAATATTCCACTACCTTTAATGCATTCTGCACATGACGCTCTACACGGAGAGATAAGGTTTCTAACCCCTGTAAGAACAGGAAAGAATGGAATGGTGAAATCGTTGCTCCTGTATCTCTGAGCAAAATTGCACGAATCTTTGTAACAAAAGCTGCCGCTCCCACTGCTTTTGTAAAGCTGATACCGTGGTAGCTTGGATTCGGCTCTGTTAAGGATGGAAACTTTCCGCTTGCTTCCCAGTCAAACTTACCGCTGTCCACAATCACACCGCCGATGGCAGTTCCATGACCGCCAATGAACTTAGTTGCAGAATGTACTACAATATCTGCGCCATATTCAATCGGGCGAACCAAATATGGTGTTGCAAAGGTACTGTCTACTACAAGCGGAATCTTATGCGCATGTGCTATCTTTGCCACTGCCTCAATATCTACTACATCGGAATTAGGATTTCCCAATGTCTCTATATAAAGTGCTTTCGTGTTCTCTAAAATTGCGGCTTCAAAAGCTTCCGGCGTCGGCTCAACAAACGTGGTGGTAATTCCATATGCCGGCAAGGTATGCTCTAAAAGATTGTAGGTGCCGCCGTAAATATTTTTTGCAGATACGATATGATCACCGTTTTGGGCAAGATTCTGAATGGTATAGGTAACTGCTGCAGCGCCGGAGGCAACTGCAAGTGCTGCCACACCGCCCTCTAAGGCTGCTATTCTCTGCTCAAATACATCCTCTGTAGGATTGGTCAGTCTTCCGTAAATGTTTCCTGCATCAGAAAGTCCGAATCTTGCTGCCGCATGGTCAGAATTATGGAATACATAGGATGAGGTCTGATAAATCGGAACGGCTCTTGCATCGGTTACCGGGTCCGGATTTTCCTGTCCTACATGTAATTGCAATGTTTCAAATTTTAAGTTTCTGTCTGCTCTGCTGATTTTTTCGCTCATATTTGTAATTCTCCTTAGTCAATGTCTTTTAGAATTTTTTATACTTCTGTAAATAACGGTGTGGAATAATAACGGTCACCGCTGTCCGGAAGCAATGCTACGATAGTCTTATCTTTATATTCCGGTCTTTTTGCAAGTTCAATCGCTGCGTAAGCTGCTGCTCCGGAAGAAATTCCTACTAAGATGCCTTCCCTGTGTGCAATCTCTTTGGAAAATTCAAACGCTACATCATTTTCTACCGGAAAGATCTCATCATAAATCTTAGTATTCAATACATCCGGAACAAAACCTGCGCCGATTCCCTGAATCTTATGCGGACCACTCTTGCCCTGAGACAATACCGGGGAAGTTGCAGGTTCTACTGCAATGATTTTTACTTCCGGTTTCTGGGATTTTAAGTATTCCCCGGTTCCGGTCAATGTTCCGCCGGTTCCTACACCTGCCACAAATACATCTACTTCACCGTCAGTATCTTTCCAGATTTCCGGCCCTGTGGTTTCTCTGTGTGCTTTTGGATTTGCAGGATTTACAAACTGACCGGGGATATAGCTGTTGGGGATTTCTTTTGCAAGCTCTTCTGCTTTTGCAATGGCTCCCTTCATTCCTTTTACTCCTTCTGTCAGGACGATTTCTGCTCCGTATGCTTTTAAGATATTTCTTCGTTCTATGCTCATGGTCTCCGGCATGGTTAAAATCGTACGGTAGCCTTTGGCTGCTGAGATGGATGCAAGACCGATTCCGGTGTTGCCGGAGGTCGGCTCGATGATGACGGAACCTTCTTTGAGTAAACCTTTTTCTTCTGCATCCTCAATGATGCTCTTTGCGATTCTGTCTTTGACGCTTCCTGCAGGGTTGAAGTATTCTAACTTGAATAATAAGCGGGCTTGCAGGTTGTGGGTTTTCTCGATGTTGACTGCCTCTAATAATGGGGTTCCCCCGATGAGTTCAAGTGCTCCTTTATAAATATTTGCCATAGTGATTCCTCTCTTTCTCCCTTTCCTATATTTCCTAGTTATTTTATATGATTTAAGGATAATATATAACTATTTGCTGGCGTTGTCAAGGGGGTTTTGGGATTTTTTTGGATTGGGCGCATTGGAGTCCAATGTGTCGCTGTCGGCTTTCGCCGAATCAAAAACAAAAATCTGGTACTGGCAAATAAATTTGCCGATACCAGATTTTCTATTTTTTGGCACTGCTCAATGCTAGATCACGTAGTTATCTCCCAAGTCTTGTTGCCAGGTGATTAGGTCGTCGAGGGTGTATTTGTCAAGTACGCTTCGCATGGCTTCGTCTAGCTCTTTCCATATGCGAAGGGTGACGCATTGACCCTGACGTTCACAACTGGATGCTTCATCTTCTAAGCAGGCTACGGGTACCATATTGCCTTCTACTTGTCTTAAAATCATGCCTACTGTATATTCCTTCGGAGATTTTACCAGGCGGTAGCCTCCCTGTGGTCCTCGGATGCTTTTGACATATCCGGTGCGTACTAATTGTGAGATTATCTGCTCCAAATATTTTACAGATATGGACTGTCGTTCTGCTGTATCTCTTAAACGTACCGGTTCTACGGCATCGTTCATGGCAATATCTAACATAAGCCTGAGTGCGTAGCGTCCCTTTGTGGAAATCCTCATATTCTTCATACCTCCGTAAATAAATCAATCTGTCTTCATAACTATTTTTACTTTACAGTCACATGCAAAAATCCATTTTAACCGCCGCTGGCGATAGATTTACTTATTTTATTTTAGCTTTATTTACCTAGTATGTCAATATGAAATTAGTGAATTGTTAAAAGTTCCTTCCGTTCCAGCCCCAGTCAGAAACCCCCGTATAAGTGACATAGACTGCATTTCCGGGAATGCCAAGCTGTTCTTCATAGATCCGGCAAATTTCTCCTGTCATCTGCTCATACGCCTGCGAAGAGGCATTTCCAAAAAGACTGACTGCTACATAAGCTCCCTTGTCTAACTTCTCTTTGCCCATGTATAAATCATAATTGTCTTCAAATCCTACCATCAGGAAGCTTTCCGGTTTCCCTAAGATTGAAATTGCAGCTCCTAATTCACCCTTAATTACTTCTTTTTTCTCTTCTGTTAATGGTAATGTGATTTTCGAATCAATAAACGGCATAATTTTCCTCCTTTATTCGTTCTTTTGAAGAATTTAACAATTTTAGATACGAATTTATCCAAAAATAGTATAAAATAGATTACATAAAACAGCAAATAATTTTTAAGAAAAACGCAACAGTTACATTTGCAAATAAAATAATACGGAGGGTTTTCCTATGGCAAAGTACATTATGGCACTCGATGCCGGAACGACCAGCAACCGCTGTATCCTTTTCAATGAAAAAGGAGAAATGTGCAGCGTTGCTCAGAAAGAATTTACGCAGTTTTTCCCAAAGCCGGGCTGGGTAGAGCACGATGCTGACGAAATCTGGTCCACACAGTTAGAAGTGGCTCAGACCGCTATGGCTAATATCGGAGCTACTGCAGCAGATATTGGAGCGATCGGAATTACTAACCAGCGTGAAACTGCTGTCGTATGGGATAAAAATACCGGAGTTCCGGTCTACCACGCAATCGTATGGCAGTGCCGCAGGACTTCTGAATACTGCGATTCTTTAAAAGAAAAGGGATTGACAGAAACATTCCGCGAAAAGACCGGACTGGTCATTGATGCATATTTTTCCGCCACAAAAATAAAATGGATTTTAGATCACGTAGAAGGTGCAAGAGAAAAATCAGAAAAAGGCGACCTTCTCTTCGGAACTATCGAAACATGGCTGATCTGGAAACTGACACAGGGGCAGGTACATGTTACCGATTATTCCAATGCTTCCAGAACCATGCTATTTAATATCAATACCTTAGAGTGGGATGATGAGATTTTAGCGGAATTAAACATTCCAAAATCCATGCTTCCGGCTCCAAAGCCCTCAAGCAGCATCTACGGCGAAGCAAACCCGATTTTCTTCGGCGGCCCGATTCCAATCGGCGGTGCTGCCGGCGACCAGCAGGCCGCACTCTTCGGTCAGACCTGTTTTTCCGCCGGTGAGGCTAAAAATACATACGGAACCGGATGCTTCTTACTGATGAACACAGGTGAGAAACCTGTATTTTCGAAAAACGGTCTGGTCACCACAATAGCATGGGGACTTGACGGAAAAGTAAATTATGCATTAGAAGGTTCCATCTTCGTTGCCGGCGCTGCTATCCAGTGGCTTCGTGACGAGCTGAAATTAATCGATTCTTCACCTGATTCTGAATACATGGCAAGAAAAGTAGCAGATACCAACGGATGTTATGTTGTGCCTGCCTTTACCGGACTCGGTGCACCATACTGGGATCAGTATGCAAGAGGAACAATCGTAGGTCTTACCCGGGGTGTCAATAAATACCATATTATCCGCGCCACCTTAGAGTCCCTTGCCTTTCAGGTAAATGACGTTTTATCTGCTATGAAAGCAGATTCCGGCATCCATTTAGCAGCCCTGAAAGTGGATGGCGGGGCAAGTGCCAATAACCTGCTGATGCAGATGCAGGCAGATATTATTCAGGCTCCCGTAAATCGTCCGGTATGCGTAGAAACCACTGCTATGGGCGCTGCTTACTTAGCAGGTCTTGCCGTCGGCTACTGGTCGAACAAAGAAGATGTTATAAAAAACTGGGCTATTGACCGTACCTTTACACCGGAAATCACACCAGAAGAAAGTGCAGCAAAAGTAAAGATGTGGAAAAAAGCCGTTACTTCTTCCTTCCATTGGGCAAAGGAAGATTAATTACTTACGTGAAATTGTTATATATCATAATAACGATTATACACAACTATCCACTGGTAATTTAAACCTGATTATGATACAATAATCAGTAAATAAACGTGTAAACCCAAAACACTCACGATATAATACAATTTCATCTATATTGCAAGAGAAGAGAGCTATGCATTTACGCACCGGAAACGGTGCGGTATTTGTATGGCTTTTTTCATTCATCAGGAGGTAAACTTATGTATGATGTAGTCATCATTGGTTCCGGTGTGACCGGAAGTGCCAGTGCACGGGAGCTTTCCCGTTACAAACTAAACATCTGTGTTGTAGAAAAAGAAGAGGATGTCTGCTGCGGAACCTCCAAAGCAAACAGTGCCATTATCCACTCGGGTATTGACTGTAAACCGGGAACCCTAATGGCAGAAATGAACATTCGGGGAAACGAATTAATAGAACCGCTCTCCAAAGAACTTGATTTTCCGTTCAAACGCAACGGTTCTCTGATTTTGTGTTTCTCTAAAGCAGACCTGCCCCGTTTAGAAGCATTATTCCGGCAGGGCGTTGCCAACAAAATACCAAATATCCGCATTTTAAATAAGAAAGAGCTTCATGAGATGGAGCCAAACATCTCTGACGAAGCCATTGCTGCAATTTATGCTCCCACCAGCGGAATCGTCTGCCCCTTCGGCATGAATATTGCCATGGCTGAAAATGCTGCTGCAAATGGAGTAGAATTTAAATTCAATACAGAGGTCCGCCATATTGCCAGAACTGCCGACGGTTATTCTTTAGAAACCAGTCAGGGAACCATTACTGCAAAATGTGTGGTAAATGCCGCTGGCGTATACGCCGATAAATTCCACAACATGGTAAGCGCAGACAAAATCCATATCACCCCGCGGCGGGGCGAATACTGTCTGTTAGATAAAGCTGCAGGAAACCTTGTGGGAAAGACCATTTTCCAGCTTCCGGGCAAATACGGCAAAGGAATCCTCGTCACGCCTACCGTTCACGGCAATCTGTTAATCGGACCTACCGCAGCGGATCATGAGGAAAAAGATGCTGTCAATACCACTGCTGAAGGTCTTGCCCATGTATGCGAAGCCGCAAAAAAATCCATCCCTTCCGTTCCTCTGCGTCAGATCATTACTTCCTTCTCCGGCAACCGCGCCCATGAAGCAAATCACGAATTTATCATTCAGGAGCTTTCGGATGCCCCGTTTTTCGTAGACGCAGCCGGAATTGAATCTCCGGGACTAACCAGTGCCCCTGCTATCGGTATCCGTGTTGCCGAAATCGTATTTAAGCTTCTTTCCCCGGAGAAAAATCCGGACTTTAACAGTTTGCGAAAGGGAATCTTAGACCCGAAAACCCTTTCTGAAGAAGAATATGCTGCACTGATAAAAGAGCAGCCCGCTTACGGCAGCATCGTCTGCCGCTGTGAAATGATCACAGAAGGAGAAATCATTGACGCAATCCGCCGCCCGTTAGGCGCAAAATCTTTAGACGGAATAAAACGCAGAACACGCGCCGGAATGGGAAGATGTCAGGCAGGCTTCTGTTCCCCTAAGACCATGGAAATCCTTGCCAGAGAATTAAATATTTCCCAGCTTGCAATCACAAAGAGCGGCGGCAGCTCTAACATGATAGCCGGATACAGCAAAAAGAGCTTACAGGAGGTACCGTTATGAATTCCTATGACATTGTAATTATCGGCGGCGGCCCTGCCGGACTTGCAGCAGCCGTATCCGCAAAAAGAAACGGGATAGACCGTATTTTAATTTTAGAACGTGACTGCCGGTTAGGCGGCATTTTAAATCAATGTATCCATAACGGATTCGGTCTTCATACTTTTCAGGAGGAATTGACAGGCCCGGAGTATGCCAAACGTTTTATTGACCAGGCAGCAGAACTGCATATTGCATACAAATTAAACACCATGGTCATGGATATTACCCGCAACAAGGTAATTACTGCCGTCAACCGTACCGACGGATTATTGAAAATCCAGGCAAAAGCTATCATACTTGCTATGGGCTGCAGAGAACGTTCCCGCGGTGCTTTAAACATCCCCGGCTGCCGCCCTGCCGGAATCTATTCTGCCGGTACTGCACAGCGTCTGGTAAATATGGAAGGTTTTCTGCCGGGAAAAGAAGTCGTAATCCTAGGTTCCGGCGATATTGGATTAATTATGGCAAGACGAATGACCTTAGAAGGTGCCAAAGTCAAAGTAGTTGCTGAACTCATGCCTTTCTCCGGCGGATTAAAGCGGAATATCGTACAGTGTTTAGATGACTTTAACATTCCGCTCAAATTAAGCCATACGGTAATAGACATTAAGGGAAAAGAATGTTTAGAGGGCATTACTCTCGCAGAAGTTGACAGTAATGGCAGGCCTGTTCCCGGAACAGAGGAAGAATACACCTGTGATACGCTGCTCCTCTCCTGCGGTCTGATTCCGGAAAACGAGATTTCCCGCGGAATCGACACAGAAATGGACGCCGTTACAGGAGGTCCTGTCGTAAACGAATCCTTAGAAACCAGCATAGACGGCGTATTCGCCTGCGGTAATGTACTTCATGTACACGATTTGGTAGATTATGTATCCGAAGAAGCCGCTGCTGCCGGAAGAAACGCTGCAAACTATATCAAAAACAACTGCTCTTTTGCAGATGCAGGAAAAGAAATTCCCATCCTTCCTGAAAACGGCATTCGTTATACCGTACCGAAAAATATTCATATCAACCGTATGGAACAGGAATTGACTGTCCGTTTCCGTGTGGGAACAGTATACAGAAACTGCTATATTGCAGCTTATCTGAACGACCGGAAAATCCTTCATAAAAAGAAACAAATCCTAGCTCCGGGAGAAATGGAAGAAATCAAATTAAACAGAACCGTATTAGAAGCGTTTGAAGACTTAGAACATATCACTGTAAAAATAGAGGAGGCATAAAGTATGGAAATCAGAAACTTTACCTGTATCGGCTGCCCTTTAGGCTGTGCCCTCCGGGCAGAAATACAGGACGGCGAAGTCACCCGTGTAACAGGAAATACCTGCAAGCGCGGTGATGTGTACGCAAGAAAAGAAGTTACCCACCCTACCCGTATCGTAACCAGTACCGTACCGGTATCCGGCAGTGATATTGCCATGGTTTCCGTCAAGACAGAGCATGGTATTCCGAAAGAAAAAATCATGGACATCATGAAATGCCTTGACACAATAAAAGTCCCGGCTCCGGTACATACCGGAGATGTCATCTTAGCCAATGCCGCAGGAACCGGAGTAAACATCATCGCTACCAGAGATGCAGCCGCAGTATAACCCTGCCTTACATTTTCCAGACAGCTTCATTCGTTGTAGAAATCGCAACGGCTCCGGCATCTAATGCTGCAATCACATCCTCTTTGTCCGAAATTAAACCGCCTGCAATGACAGGCACCGACATACACTTTGCCATGCGGCGGATGATTTTCGGCATAAGACCGGGTAAAATCTCTATTACATCTGCATAGTCTGCAATATGGTGGTTCACATTATCTAAGACCTTCGAATCAATGACAAATATACGATATATGGTATTTAATGATAACTCCCTGGCACGCTTGATCTGCTCGATTCTGGTAGAAATGATCCCGTCTGCATCTGTATATCCCGCAATAAAATCCACCGCTTCTATCCTGCTGCTTAAGCCTGCCACTAAATCCATATGAACGATTACTGTTTTTCCCGTGTCCTTCACCTGCCGGACAATATCTGCAATCGTGCTTACCTCTCCAAATAACACGAATACAACACTTGTATCCGCAGATTCCAGACAATGTTTCAATCCCTGCTCATCTTTTACTGCCGCAATAATCGGATTACTGGTAACCGCATCATAAAATTCCTGTTTCATTCCAATTCCTCCTCAAATTGCGCGCCGGATACAGACAGGTCCCGAACGTCTGCTTACCCGGTAATTCTCAATTATGCTTCCCGTTTCGCATCTGCTTTCTTTTGAAACTTTTCGGATTGGATGATAAACCGCTCATGGATTCCCGCTCCGATCTTTCCGGCTTCGTCCTCCACATCTACCGAAAATACAAGCCGTCTGCCGTCTACCTCTGTCAATATCGTATGGCAGAACACCTTCATTCCCACAGGAGTTGCAGACAGATGCTTCATATTTAAGCTCGTACCTACCGTACCCGTACCTTCTTCTAACTCATCCGCCACACTCTTCCATGCAGTTTCTTCCATCAGCTCAATCATTGCCGGTGTTGCAAGCACCTCTAAAGTCCCGCTTTTCCGGGCTTTCGCTGTATTTTCCTGTGTCACTGTAAGCTCTCCGTATCCTTTTATTCCTGGCTCTAACATAACTTCCTCCATTCATACTCTAATGCTGTTCGGAATCTAATTCCTCTGAGATTTCTTTATAGATTTTCTGGTCGATCTCTGTAAAAGCCGAAAGCATTATCTCAAGCTCCGCTGGTGTAACAAACATTGCCTGGGTAATTTCTGTTTCCTGAAGCCTTAGCTCTGTTAATTTTACCTCTGTTTCTACCAGATAGACCTGCAGGAACAGATGATACGGCTCATAAAAGACCGTTTTCAAAAAACGAACCTGCTCCTTATAGGGGCGGATTCCCGTTTCCTCTTCTAACTCCCGATACAAAGTATCGGCTGCATCTTCTCCGGCACTCGAACCTCCGCCCGGAAATTCCCACATACCTCCATGTGTCTTATCCGGATGCCGTCTGGTCACTAAAATATGTCCGTCACTTTTTACAACTGCCACAGAAGCCTGAATATATTCACCCTCTGACAGTTTCTCTCCCCGCACAATCGTCTTTCCCGTCCGATTCTGTCTGCTGTCATAAATATCGCTGTATTCCATGTCTTCACCCCGCTTTTCTATTCCGGATAGTTCAAACGCTCCTCTGTTATATTACTGAGTACTTCGTCATAATATTTCTTCGCCAGATAATTTGCCATCGGCAGATTCATGTCCAGATAATTGCCGCAGTCTCTCGCTGCCGCTCCCGGAACCTCATCCTTAAAATCCCTGATAAATACGAACATCTCTTTTAACAAATCTACGATGTCCCCAGATTCATAATCTCCTGCGAGAATCAAGTAAAAGCCTGTCCGGCAGCCCATTGGACCAAAATATACGATTTTTTCTGCATAATCTTCATGGTTTCGAAGGAAAGTCGCACCCAGATGCTCGATTGTATGCACTTCTGCCGTATTCATAACCGGTTCATAATTCGGACGGGTCATACGAATATCAAAGGTAGTCACCACTTCCGTACCGATGTGATCCTTCCGGGACACATAAACGCCCGGTAATAACGTCAAATGATCTACTGTAAAACTTGCTATTTTTTTCATGCTAATCTACCTGCCATTTCTGCCATCAGGCGAACGGAATGTTCAATCGCCCTCGCTTCAAAAGTCGGATAATCCATCTCTGCACTGTCATCTGCCTTATCGGAGATCGCCCGCACAATTAAAAACGGAATCTCATTCAAATATGCCACATGTGCAATGGCTGCGCCCTCCATTTCCGTACAGCAGCCGTCAAAGGTCTTTACCAGCCATGCCTTTTTCTCTTTACTGGAAATAAACTGATCTCCGGTTACAATTCGTCCTTCGTAGACAGAAATATCCGGATTTACCTTTTCGCAGCTTTCTTTTGCAATCTGGCGAAGCTTTACATCTGCCGTAAAGGAATGTACCTCCATCCCCGGAATCTGTCCGGGACCATAGCCAAATGCCGCTGCATCCATGTCATGCTCAAGGGCATCCGTTGCCAATACAATATCACCAATATCAATCTTCGCCTGCAGGGAACCTGCAATTCCGGTATTGATGACATAGCTTACCGGAAAATGGTCAATCAGTGCCTGTGTACAACATGCTGCGTTCACTTTTCCGACGCCGGCACGGACGACAACTGCCTCTGCGCCATTCAGCCTTCCTTTGTAAAACTCCATCGATGACGTCTTCGTTACCTCTGTATCCGTCATCATTTCTTTTAATTTTGCCACCTCTGCATCCATGGCTCCAATAATTCCTATCATATCTTTTCCTTTCCTGTAACTTATATTTAATCCTCCTCCGCTGCTTTTAACAGAGTCAGAATTGGTTCTTCTTTCTGATTCTTAAGTATCAGCTTATCTTCCGAAAGCTCATAAAGATATTCCGTGCTACCTGCATGATCGGACAATTTTATCTCTTTTCCATCTGCATAATAATACTGCTTTATCTGCATCGTGACCTGCCCATCCTTCTGAAAAATATACTGATAGCTGTCACCTTCCCTGCCGATCTGATATATCCCATCAAAGTAAGCCCCTGACAAAAGTCCGTCTGTCCCCTTTAACAGAAACAGCAGCATCGGATTTGCGTCCAGATCAAATTCATCTGTGGTAAGCGTCAGTGCAACATACTCACCGCCATCTTCAAGCAGATAATCCGTAAAGCTGTAATCCTCCGGCAGTTCCCTGCTTATATCATCCAGGCATATCCGCACCACAGGCTCCCCCTCTTCATTCTCTTCCAGCTCATAGATCCCTTTTTGCAGGACTACGAGTGTACTGTTCTCTGAAAAGGTAAATTCCATATTATCTGCGTCTTCCAAACGATATACCCCATCAATCCTTACCTTTGTGGTCTGAAATCTTCCATTGACACAGCCGGACAACAATATTGTCATCGTTATCATTATCAGCATACCTGTACTTCTGTTCACGGATTCACCTCGCTTACTCTGCAGACGCAGCTTTTACCCAATTCTTAATCATACTTTTCCATTATATCACATCTCCGGCTTTTTTCAATTCCTTGTAATTTGAGTATGTAATTTCAGGTAACAGTTCAGCGTAGGACTTTGCACTTGCTGCAAAGCCCGTAAGAATATGTAGATTTTTCCGAGCGTGAATCCGCCCCTTGCCGTAGGCAACTTTAAATGGACGGATTCAGTAACAGTGAAGCCGAAAGGCTGAACTGTTACATTTCAGTATATAGCTTTAGTATATAACTTGTAAAACCGCAATCTGCGTGATAAAATAAAAATTATAATGATAATTTTTTCAACTACTTATTAAAAGAGGAAATTTTATGAAAACAAGTCGTCCAAGAGTATTAGTTGTTGATGATGATGTCCAACAGCTTGAAATCATGAAATTATATTTAAAACCGATTGCAGATGTCGTTACTGCCTTAGGAGGACAGCGTGCACTTGAATATGTTCAGCAGCACCCTGTCGATATTATCCTGCTGGATGTGAATATGCCTGCCATGAACGGTTTTAAGACCTTAGAACGTTTCCGAAAACAAACGGAATGTATCAATGTCCCTGTTGTATTCGTAACCGGACAGCGTGACCGTTATACGGTTATGAATTCTGTTTTTATGGGCGGAGACGGCTATCTTATAAAGCCTGTCCAGAAAGAAGCTCTTCAGAAAAAGGTATTAGAGCTTTACCGCAGCAAAAATGTTTCTTCTAACCGCAAGACGATTCTTGCTATTGATGATGATATGGCATATTTGAAATTGATCGACAGCTACTTAAGAGATACCTATAATGTAATCATTATCAATTCCACCAAACTGGCTCTGAGTTATCTGATGAAGAACACACCGGATCTGGTTCTTTTGGATTATCAGATGCCCCTTTATAACGGTGCCAGCTTTCTCAATATGATAAAACGCAAGGGAGAAGAGAATGTTCCGGTAATCATTCTTTCCGGTACGCTCGATAAGGAAGCTTTAAAAGACTGTTATACCTGTAACCCAAATGCTATTCTGGCAAAACCGATCAGTAAGGAAGACTTGCTGGAGAACATTGCCCGGGTTCTAAATCAGTAGGAGGTAAGTCATATGAAATATGTTTTATCGATTGGGCTGATGGCCTGCTGTGTTCTGGCATTGTACTTTTCCATGCATTTTATTTTCACGAAGGAAAAGAAGAGTTTTGAAAATCGCCTGTATTCCCTGTTCTGTATCGCAAGTGCACTTTGGAGCTTCGGATTCGGGGGATTGATTCTGCTTACAAATCCTTCGACAGCATACCTTTGGCGCGCCATTGGAATGATTGGTGTTTTTTTATACCTGATCGTTGCCCAGGTACTGGTATGCTATCTTTCGAATATGCCTCAATATGTCCGTCGTCTGTTCAACGGATTCTCCTTTACCGGAGTTATCATTTACTTTTTTATCATTCAAAAGACGCAGACAATATATTACATGGATGATTTCGGCATGACCTATCACTTTACGCAGGGATTCTGGAATACAGCCTATATCATATATACAATAATTGTTTCCATTAATTTAATGATCAGTGTGATTTACATACTTCGTACTACTAAGATTAAGCGTCTTTTAGCTTTCTGCAGGAAATTTTTGATTGCTGAAGCAATTATTTTTCTGGGCATGATTTTTGATACCATTTTTCCATTGCTTGGCATACCCGCACTTCCGGGAAGCTCTACCACGCAATTTATCGGACTTATCATATTATATAATGTTGCAGTTTCTATGGAACGCTCGCAGATTAATATTTCAAATATGTCAGAATTTATCTATTATTCTCTGGCAATGCCGGTAATGGTCTATGATTCCGAACAAAATCTGCGTATCTTAAATAACGCTGCCTACGCTTTCCTGGGTATAGACCATAAAAGGATGAATATTGAAAATATCAGCCTTCAGCAGTTATTTGATGTTGAGGAGGATGTACTTTCTTTTGAGGGAAAACGACGGGATATTGATACCATATGTCAGAACAACTGGCTGTACTGCAATCTTTCCATCAGCAGAATTGACGACACCTACGGCGATACGATTGGTTATATCATTCTTATTACCGATCTTTCTGAACGCATGAGCACTATGCAGGATCTGGAAGAAGCAATTATTGAAGCCCAGTGTGCCAATCAGGCAAAGAGTACCTTTCTTGCCAATATGTCCCATGAGATTCGTACTCCAATGAATGCAATTATCGGCTTTTCCGAACTGGTCCTGAAAATGGATATTTCACAGGAGGTACGGGAGTATGTACAGGATATAAAATGGTCATCCCACAACCTTTTGGCTATCATTAATGGTATTTTAGATATTTCCAAGATTGAATCCGGTAAAATGGAGTTAGTCTGTGACAAATATTATATGGGAAGTCTGTTAGGAGATGTTACAATGATCATTTCGAATCAGGCAAAGAAAAAGGGACTGAATTTTCATATAAATGTAGACCCTGCTATTCCAAATACGCTCTACGGAGATAAGATACGAATCCGCGGCATTTTAGTCAATGTCCTGAACAATGCCGTAAAATATACAAAAGAAGGCGATGTCACCTTCGAGGCTTCCATAAAACAGCGTACAGATGATGTAATCACCCTGGAATTTAAGATTTCGGATACCGGTATTGGAATCAAGGAAGAGGATCTGCCGACGCTTTTCCAGAGTTTTGAACAGTTAGACCAGAAATTCCACCATGGCGTGGAAGGTTCCGGCCTGGGACTCGCGATTGTAAAAGGCTATGTCACCTTAATGGGCGGTGAGATTACTGTAGACAGTGTCTACGGCGAGGGTTCCGTCTTTACGGTCATCCTTGACCAGAAGGTTCTTGATGAAGCGACGATTGACCGCAATTTCTCTCACGAGGATGACCCTGCTAACAATAACAGCATTGGCAATATAAGAATTTCGGATACCCGTGTCCTTGTCGTTGACGACAATCAGATAAATTTAAAAGTTGCCAGCAGCAGCTTAAGGTACTATGGACTCGAGGTAGATACTGCTGCAAATGGCTTCTCTGCTATTGAGCTGTGCCGTAGGAATCAGTATCCGCTTATCTTCATGGATCATATGATGCCGGACATGGACGGTGTGGAGACTATGAAACAGATTCGTCTGTTAAGTCCTTATTACAGTTACAAGGGAAAGAGTAAGATCATTGTACTGACCGCAAATACTGTCAGAGGTATCCGTAAGAGCCTGATGGAGCAAGGATTTGACGAATATTTAGGAAAACCTATGAATTACCGGCAAATAGAACGGCTATTTGTACGTTTCCTGCCGGAATATTGCATTTCCTATGAGGAAGAGTCCGATTCGCCATCAGAAAAGACCATTCCTGCGGAAGATTATACATATTTGAAGCAAACGCTTAACGATGTGGATATTTCTCTGGGAGTCTCTAACTGCGGAGGATTGCTTGCAGATTATCTGAATGTTCTGGAAATTGCCTGGAACTACGGAGAAAAACAGTTAGATGAGCTTTTAGAGCTGCACAGACAGAAAGATTACTCTAACTATACGATCAAGGTACATTCTATGAAGAGTATGACGAAAAATCTCGGTGCTGTAAATATTTCCGATATGGCAAGAGCACAGGAGGATGCAGGAAACCGTCAGGAATATTCTTACATTGATAAACATTTAGAGGAACTGCAGACCGCCTACCGTACTCTGTTAAAAGAAATAGAAACGGTTCTTATTCATTATAATAAGATTGATACTGCTTCCGGTGACGAGCACAAGGAGCTTTTATCCGAAGAAACGATTCACCTGATCTTCTTAAAAATCCGTCAGTATATTGATGCCTTTGATTTTACGAAAATATTTGATATTCTCGAAGAGACAAAGAAGTACCAGATACCGGAGAATTACCAGAATATATTTGAAAAGCTGGATTCTCTGATGGATGAACTTGCCATTGATGAAATTCAGGAATTGCTGCAGCAGACCCCTTCAGAAAACGAAGAATGATCCAAATAAGATATAAGGCAGCCCGCTGCGTGCGGCTGCCTTTTCCTGTTATTTCATCTTCATAATATATGCGATTCCAATGGAACCGAGTCCGGAACTGCAGGTACTTGATACAGAAGCCTTCTGGATAAATATATTTTTAAAGCCATATTTTTTCAATCCCTGCAAAATCTCACGCTGTTCCGCAACAGTGCAGCCCGCATGTGTGATACAAACCACATCACGACTAATTCTGCTCTTAAAGAAAAGCTGTTGTTTTATGTAACGTTTTCGTGTCTGAGACAATTTCCCAAACCTGACACCATAAATTCCAATCTTACTCTTATACAGCCGCACAACCGGATGTAAATCAAATCTGTCGCAAAGCCGGAAGGCAAATCTATCCGTATAACCATTCTTGTACAGGTAATTAGCAGTAGGAAGTAGAAAGCTTGTCTGGATTTTTCCTTTTACACGTTCTAAGGTTTCTTCTATCTCCGTATAAGTAAGACCGGATTTCACAAGCTCTGCCGCACACAGTACCAAAAGTCCTTCTCCGCAGGAAATCTGTCCGGAGTCGATGATATGGACATGGTCAAATCCGCTTGCCGCTGTTATGGCGTTCTCATAGCTT
>CAYWXJ010000036.1:0-17499 GCA_964462405.1 uncultured Eubacterium sp. | reverse complement strand
TATAGGATTTCATCTGATTGGTAAGATGATAATCCTTATCCTTATAGGAATTGGTAATGATACAGAAATTTTTCATAGCTATTTATCCAATGTGGAATGTGCTGTCTCAACTACCCTGTCAATATCCACAGCTTCCTCCATACTTCCTTCCCCGTTCTTTTTGATGTATACCAGATATTCGATATTTCCCTCCGGTCCCTTAATCGGCGAATATTCCAGATTCAGCACAGCAAATCCCAATTTCATGGCACAGTCAGTTACTTTTAAAATAACCTCTTTATGTACTGCCTGATCTCTGACGACTCCCTTTTTGCCGACCTTTTCCCTTCCTGCTTCAAACTGGGGCTTAATGAGACATACCATCTCTCCGCCTTCTCTCAGAAGTGCCCTTGCAGGCTCTAATACCTTTGTCAATGAAATAAAGGAGACATCCACGGATGCAAAATCCAAATCATCTGCAATATCCTTGCGGGTGACATAACGGATATTGGTCTTTTCCATACAGACTACCCGCTCATCCTGCCGCAGCTTCCATGCAAACTGACCATATCCCACATCTACCGCATAGACCTTTTTCGCACCATTCTGCAGCATACAATCGGTAAATCCGCCGGTGGAAGCACCAATATCCATACAAATCTTATTCTCCAAAGAAATTCCAAAATGCGTCATTGCCTTCTCTAATTTCAGACCGCCCCGGCTGACATACTTTAAGATATTCCCATGAATTTCTATCAGACAGTCATCCTTAAACATACTGCCTGCCTTATCTTCCCGCTGATTATTCACAAATACATTGCCTTCCATAATCATGGTCTTTGCTTTCTCTCTGGAAGGTGCAAATCCCCGTTTGACCAGTAATACATCTAAGCGCTCTTTCATCTGTCCTACCTATCCTAAATTCATATATTCTGAAAAAATGCGGTCCACGATTGATTCCTTATCAATTCCTACTTCTTTTCGCAAAATCTCTACATTCCCATGCTCCACATAGGTGTCCGGGATTGCTATATTTAAAATACGGGCAGCCGTATGCTTCTGACAGTAAAATTCTGTCACATGCTCTCCAAAGCCGCCATCAATAACATTTTCCTCTAAAGTAACAATTAATTTATGGTTCTCTGTCAGCTTTAATAATAATTCCGTGTCTAACGGTTTTGCAAAACGCGCATTCACAAGAGTAACAAAATATCCTTCTTCCTTTAACTGTTCCCTGACTTCTTCGGCTGTCTTTACCATACTGCCAAGTGCCACCAGAGCAATGTCACTTTCCTCGTACAAAACTTCACTTTTTCCTAAAACAACAGGTGCCCGGAACTCCTTTAATCCGTCATATGCTTCACCTCTTGGGTAACGAATGGCAATGGGTGACGGAAAAGCCACAGCAAATTTTACCATATCTGAAAGCTCCCATTTATTCTTTGGAGCAGCGATCGTCATATTAGGAATGCTTGACAAGTAGGATATGTCAAAAATTCCCTGATGGGTTTCTCCATCGCTTCCTACCAGTCCCGCACGGTCAATGGCAAATACGACCGGAAGATTCTGGATACAGACATCATGCAGAATCTGATCATAAGCTCTCTGTAAAAAGGAAGAATATACTGCTACAATAGGCTTTAAGCCTGCCGCCGCCAATGCTGCAGCGAAGGTAACTGCATGTTCCTCTGCAATTCCCACATCAAAGAAACGTTCCGGAAACATATTGTGGAATCTTTTCAATCCGGTTCCATCTGCCATAGCAGCCGTAATCGCTACGACCTTCTCATCACGATCTCCTAATTTCCGCATAACCGTTGAAAATATATCCGTATAATTGGCTTTTACCCGTTTCTTTGCCGGAAGTCCTGTTTCGATTTCAAAGGGTTCTGTTCCATGGAACCTTGCCGGATGCCGTTCTGCCGGAAGATAACCATTTCCTTTTTTGGTGATAACATGCACAAGTACCGGACCCTGCAGACGGGAAGCCTCCCTGAAAACTTTCACCATAGCAGATATATCATGCCCATCCACCGGCCCTAAATAAAGAATACCCATGTTTTCAAAAAGCATTCCCGGTACAAAGAGCTGCTTAATACCGCTTTTCGTTCTTCGAAGCCGCTCTACAATATTCTCTCCATATATCGGAATACGGCTCAGGGAATTTGCAACACCGGTCTTTATCTCCTGATAGGATTCAGCCGTACGCAGATTGCTCAAATGCTTAGAAAGCCCGCCTACATTTTCAGAGATTGACATCTTGTTATCATTTAATACGATAATAAAATTCGAACGTATTCTTGATGCATTATTCAACGCTTCATATGCCATTCCTCCGGTCAAAGCCCCATCCCCGATGACAGATACAACTTTATAATCCTCTCCTTTGATCTGTCTTGCCATTGCATAGCCTAATCCTGCAGATATGGAAGTGGAACTGTGCCCGGTATCAAAGCAGTCACAGTCACTTTCTTTTCTCTTTGGAAAACCGCTCATTCCGCCATACTGTCGCAGCTCATCAAACCCCATTTTACGCCCGGTCAAAATCTTATGTGTGTAAGACTGATGTCCTACATCCCACACGATCTTATCCTTCGGCAGCTCAAATGCAAGATGCAGTGCCATTGTCAGCTCAATTACGCCCAGATTTGACGCAAGATGCCCGCCGGAAACAGATATTTTCCGAATCAGAAAATCCCGGATTTCATCCGCTAATATGGGAAGCTCCGCTTTACTTAGTTTTTTTATGTCATTCTCCTGCTTTATCTTTTCCAATACCATACCAGACACCTCTATTTTTCCCGATGTATCAAATAGCGTAATAATTCTGACAAAAATGGATTCTTCACAGAAAGGGAATCCATCTGCTCCATTGCGTCCATAGAAAGGCGTTCCACCTCTTCTGCCGCCTTGTCGATTCCCTCCAATGCAACATAGGTCGCCTTTTGATTCTTCTCATCACTGCCGATAGGCTTTCCTAATACTTCTAATGTACTTGTAACATCTAAAATATCATCCTGTATCTGAAATGCCAGTCCCACTTCTCCTGCCACGTTTTCGATGACCTGCTGCTCTTCCTCAGAAGCTCCCGCTAAAACAGCGCCCACCAGCATAGAGGCTTCAATCAGGGCTCCTGTCTTCAAACGATAGATAAAATCTAACTTATCTCTTGAAATATCCGCTTCACCTTCAGACTCTACATCTACAGTCTGCCCGCCTACCATTCCATAAATACCTGCTTTCCCCGCCAATATCTGAAATGCTTTCCCGATTGCAGGATTCCCAGGCTCCAGGGAAAAAGCAGTTGCCGCCGTTTCATAGGCATAATTTAACAACGCATCTCCGGCTAAGATTCCCATTGCTTCTCCATATACGGTATGCGTCGTTTTCTTCCCTCTGCGGTATTCATCATTATCCATTGCCGGAAGATCATCATGTACCAGTGAATAGGTATGAATCATCTCGATAGCTGCAGCAAACGGTTCTATGATTTTAGACGTTCCGCCGAATAACCGATAAGTTTCCAACATTAACATAGGACGCAGACGCTTTCCGCCTGCCAGCATACTGTAATTCATCGCCTCTAACACTGTCTTCTGATACCCTTCCTCAAGCGGCAGAAATTGCTTTATGATGTCTTCGATTTTCTGAATCCTGTCTGCCAATTCTAATTCCACATCCATATACCGAGCCTCCGCTTCTTTTTTGTCTATTCAAATTCTACCAGTTCTCCCTGCCCGCTTATCATGAGCATCTTCTTCTCCACTTTATCAATTCTGTCATTGCACTGCTTTAATTTCTTCATACCTTTTTCATATAAAAGAAAGGAATCCTCCAGTGAAATGTCCTTATCTTCCATTTGATTTAATATCTCTTCTATTTCCGTAAATAATTCCTCTAAACCGGCTTCCTTTTTTTCTGCCATATCTACTGCCTTTCTATTTTGTTTTCGGAAACAGGAACCACAGCTCTTGCTTCTGCAGTAACCATTCCGTCCTGTAAGCGTACCTGCATTGTATCCCCCGGCTTCACACCGGAAATTCCGCTGATTCGTTTTCCTGATTCGTTAGTTATAAAAGCAAGTCCCTGACTTAGCTTTTTCGCCGGTGACATTCCGTCTAAATATCCTGAAAGCATTCCCAGCCGATGTCTTGCCCCTGTAAGCTGCTCCTTCATCCGCTGCTCAAGCTTCTCTTCTAAGCTGACTGCATATTGACGCTTCGTATTCAACTGATTCTGCGGACTCTTTAGCTGCAAAAGATTCTGCAGGCTTTGATAACGGCTCCTTGCAAAATCCCTTTTCCACTCCATAGAATTTGACAACCGGTTCTGCAGATTTGAAATCTCCTCCTGCAGCTTAAATATATCATATACTGCAAGCTCTGCCGCTGCCGAAGGCGTCGGTGCCCGTAAATCCGCCACAAAATCTGCAATCGTAGTATCTGTTTCATGACCTACCGCGGAAATAATGGGCGTTTCACAGTCAAAAATTGCCCGGGCTACAATCTCTTCATTAAATGCCCACAAATCTTCGATGGAACCACCGCCTCTGCCTACAATGATCACATCTACTCCGAGCGCATCTATTGCCCGTATCCCGTTTACAATACTGGCCGCTGCGCCTTCGCCCTGTACCTGGGCAGGATATAAGATCAACTGTACATAGGGATTTCTCCTGCCGGCAATATTGCGAATATCCTGTACGGCTGCACCTGTAGGTGCTGTTACAATACCAAGCTTCTTTATGTACTTTGGTACCGGCTTCTTATATTCGGGCGCAAACATTCCCATCTCTTCAAGCTCTCTTTTTAGAGCTTCGAATTTCAAAAAAAGGCTGCCTTCTCCGTCCTTTTGAATCTCTTTTGCATAAAGCTGATAACGCCCGTCCCGCTCAAACACTTCTATAGAGCCGGTAACAAGGACTTTGTCACCTTCCCGCATCAAAAAGCCAAGACCTCTTCGGTTCCCGGCAAACATAACGGCAGCAATGGCTGCTTTCTCATCTTTAATTGTAAAATAAATATGGCCTGAGGTATGATACTTACAGTTAGAAACCTCTCCTTTTACACATATGCTGTGCAGCATAAAATCCTGTGCAAACATATTCTTAATGTATGCATTTACCTGACCTACGGAATATGCGTTTCTTTTCATGCGATTTTTGCCAGAATAGCGTTCACGAATGCAGGTGAATCGTCTGTCCCATATTTTTTTGCAAGCTCTACGGCTTCATTGATTGCAACACCCGTCGGAATATCGTCTTCAAATTTGATTTCGTAGACAGCCAGACGCAGCAACGTCAAATCTACCTTCCCCATTCTGCTTGTCTTCCAGCCCTTTGCAACGGCGTTGATCATATCATCGATCTGTGTAATTTTCTCTGTGACTGCATCGATTTTCTTTTGTATATATACGGAATCTGCATCTGCACGGGCATCTTCCTTAACAGGATACTTTAACTGTTCTGACAGTTCCTCTTCCTGATGAAATTCAATACGGAACAGAATTTGAAAGATCTGTTCTCTCATTTCTCTTCTTGTCATTACATTTCTCCTTTTCTGCAAATCTATATGGAATTTCTGCGGCTCTTCCTATAATGTGAAAAAAAGGATGCCGTTCAGACACCCTTTACTTACTCTTTCCCATGTCAACACTGGCAATTCTGACATTCACACCGGATACCTCTAATCCTGTCATATTCTCAATCGCTGTCTTCACTTTCTCCTGAACCTTAGAGGATACATCCGGAATTGCATATCCATATGCAATGTTCAATGCTACATCGACTCCTACAACACCATCTAACACATCCACTCGTATTCCCTTCGACAAATTCTTCATACCTAATCTGCTCACCAGTTCATTCGTTATATTTCCTGCCATGGAGCTGACACCATCTACTTCAGTAGCTGCTAAACCTGCAATAATTGCAACAACCTCGTCAGCAATCTTAACTTCGCCTAGTTTATCGTCTTTGATTTTAAATCCTTTTCTATCCTCAGCCATTTGAATGCCTCCTAAATGCTATAATAATTTTATTATAGCAGACTATTTTTATTTTGAAAACCACAAATTATAAAGTCTTCTATTCCCCATTAGAATCCGGTTTCCTGTTCAAGAAAATCGCAAAAGGAATCTCCGCCTTCTGACACGAACCTATATGCTTCCTGCTTGCCATCACGGATCACTTCAAAGCTGCCTTCCATATCCAGATAGGACTGTGCCTGTGCAATCTCCAAAAGCAATTCCGCCATATGAGTTACCAGCATCTTAGCCGCTTTAGCATCGGTACACGTCTCTTCCTCTAATTGGGCTTCTAAATAAAGCCGAATGATAAATTCATCGAGTTCATTTTCATCATCCAGTTGTAAAGCAGCAATATACGGATTACCGCAATTTAAGATCAGATTCTTCACATAAGAAGTTGTGGAAAGAATCCTTGACTGTGACACATCTTCTGCCTCAAGATATATTTTGCAATTAAATTTCATTTTATCCTCCGTTTTGTTTCATACTGCTAATAGTATACCCGCTTCTTTCCATATCATCAAGATTTTTCTGCAGACTTTGTCCCATAAACAAGTTCTTCAAAATCCTGTACAGGAATTGGTTTTGCAAAATAATATCCCTGCATAATTTCACAATCAAGACCGTTCAGATGCTCTGCCTGTTCCTTTGTTTCTACTCCTTCCGCAACAACAATCAGACCCATTTGATGTGCCATTTTAATTACGCTGTCTAAAATCTGTTCCCGGCGTTCTTCAATTCCTTCTTCCTCTAAAAATTTTAAATCTGTTTTTAACACATGGATTGGAAGGTCTTTTAGCATGTTTAAAGAAGAATATCCACTTCCAAAATCATCCATTTCTACTAAAAATCCATAATCTCTCAGCCTATTGATTTCCCGAATCAGCTTCTGCGGATTGTCCATATAAGCAGATTCCGTTATTTCTACATGAAGCAGCTCTGTTGTCAGTTCATATTTATCTATCAGACTCTTTAATTTCTCTGCTACATTTCCACGCAGCAGATCTGTCCTGGACACATTGATTGAAATCGGCATCGGCTCTTTCCCCTGCACGATCCATGTATGCAGCAATTTGCACGCCTGCTCCCATACATTTTCATCCAGTTTGATAATAAAACCATTGCTCTCAAAAATCGGAATAAAATCTCCCGGATAAATTATTCCTTTTGTCGGGCTAATCCAACGAACTAATGCTTCTGCTCCCCGAATCGAACCATCTCTATAGCTGTACTGAGGCTGAAGGTATATTGTAAATTCCCCATCTGCCAACGCCTGTGCCATAGAGTTGATAATCTCCTGTTCACGAATAATCTGCTGCTTTAACGTTTCATCATAGTAAGCAATATAATTATCGTAGTCACCCTTAATTGATTTCTGGGCAATTTGTGCACAATCGATCATGGTAGCAACCGGCAGTTCGGTTTTCTCAATAACATAGACTCCATAATGCAGATAAATTTCTATCGGAAGAATCCTCGGACTGACTTCTTTTCTGGTATTAAAAGTCTCAATAAGCTCTTTCTGATACGGTAAAAACAGTACAAATTTATCCCCGCTGATCCTTCCGCACAATCCGTTATATTCTGCTGTCAGTTTACTTAATTCTTTTGCTAAAACCCTAAGCAGCTCGTCTCCCTTTTCATATCCGAACATCTCATTGATTAATTTGAATTTAAATATGTCTAAATAAATCAGGCAATATTCTTTTGATTTTGTTCTCTGAAGCTGCTTTTCTGTTCTTTTCTGAAATTCCCGTTCTGTCAAGGCTCCTGTCATTTCATCATGCTCAAGGATATAACGCATATTTTCTGCTTCTTCTCTTTTCAGCGCTTCCTGTCGGCGTTCCTGGACAACTATATAACCGATAATACTGATAACAACCGCCATAACCGCAAACAGCATAATACCCGATATTTTCATGTTTTCGCCGGAGCTTTCATAAATAACTTCTTCCCGAAGAATGGTAACAATATACCAGTCATTGATTCCTACCGGCTCAAATACTCCATATTTTCGTTCTCCAAAGGATACATAACTTACTTCTCCTCCTTGCTCTTGCGATATTTTTTGTTCGATATTTTCCAAGCTTCCACTGGTAAATTCTGCTTCGCCAAAAATTTCAAAGAGATTCCCGGCTTCAATTACTCCTGACTTCTGTTCTTCTAAAATCATTTCTGCTGCTTGAGTTGACGCTATCAGTGTTCCATGCGAATCACTAATGCAGGAAAAATCGCTGATCCCAGCTTCCGTTTCTTTAAATAATCGCTGAAATCTTTCTTTTTCATAAACGCCCAATAAAACACCTGAAATTTTCTGATTAATCCGAACGGGCACAAAGATTCCAAACTGATTTTCCCGCCCTGCTTCTTCTAACCGGTCGATCTCATAAGTTCCACTCATACAGGAATAAAAATTCTCCTTATCTGTCAAACTCCATTCTTCTCCGGTATTACTGTATGCATTTCCATTCGGTGTTATAAAATTCACTTCTGAAAATTCTGTCTTTTTGACAAAAGTATTCATTTCTTCCAGCATGAAGTCAAAATCCTCTATTTCCTCTTCTGTTATTGTGACTGCCAGTCCGTTTAATAAAGAGAATTTTCCTTCGATCTTATCCTTCATGGCAGTTGTCTGGTTGCGGACCTGATAGCGCAATGACTCCTTCATTCTGGATATTGTCAATTTTCTTGTATATACTGTTCCAATTACTACTGCAAGAATGATAACCAATAATAATATACTCGGAATGATTATATATTGTCTCTTTTTTCTGTGCAGCCGTCCTAAAAACTGTGTCCCCATACATATCCCTCACTCAGTCGATTTCCTGATATAGAATATTGTAACACATATCCAATTTTTAGGCTATACAATTCTCTTTTTTGTGCAATATTTTCCGATAAAAGAAGAGAGTTTTACAACTCTCTTACTTCTGTTTTATCTTTTTCGATTAAAACTGCCAATACTTCCCTGTTATTTCAGCCGTATCAATAAAGTCATACGGGGTCTGTTGATATACGTAGTAATTCAGCCAATTAGAATACAATGCATTTCCATGTGACCTCCACTGCAAATTCGGTTTTTTTTCAGGATCATCATTCGGATAATAGTTCTTAGGAAGTGCGATGTCAAGCCCTTTCTCTTTATCCCTTTTATACTCTTTATCCAAAGTGATCCTGTCATACTCAGGATGTCCCATCACAAAAATCTTTCTGCCCTCATCCGCAATCGCAAGGAATACACCAACCTCCTCGGATTCTGCAAGAATCGTCAAATCCTTTGCCGCCTGAATATCTTCTGCCCGGTTCTCTGTATTTCTTGAATGGGGCGCCATAAAATGATCATCAAATCCGCGTACCAACGGTACCTTCCGGTTCATGACACGATGCTCAAAAATGCCGAATACTTTATGATTTAAAATATGCTTTTTGATACCATAATGATAATAAAGTCCTGCCTGCGCACCCCAGCATAAATGCATCGTTGAGGTTACATGCGTTTTGCTCCAATCCATAATGGTGCACAGTTCCTCCCAGTAATCTACTTCTTCAAACTCCATCATTTCTACCGGTGCTCCTGTAATAATAAGCCCGTCAAATCTTTGCTCCTTCACATCTGCAAAAGATTGATAGAATTTATTCAAATGGCTCATGGATGTATTTTTAAAATCATGACTTGTTACTGTCAAAAAGGTAATATCTACCTGTAACGGCGTATTAGACAAAGAACGAAGAAGCTGTAATTCCGTGTCCTCTTTTAATGGCATCAGATTTAAAATTGCAATACTGATTGGACGAATATCCTGATGCAATGCCCGTCTTTCATCCATTACAAATATATTTTCTTTCTCTAAAATTTCTTTAGCCGGCAAATCACTTTGTGTACGAATTGGCATATTAACGCCCTCTTTCTTGTAGTATTATTTATTTTCTTTTATCATCTGCAGCAGTTCCTGTTCCGAAATAACTGCAATTCCCAATTCCCGAGCTTTTGTCAGTTTGCTTCCTGCATTTTCTCCTGCTAACAGATAGTTTGTCTTTTTTGATACAGAGCCTGTCACTTTTCCTCCAAACTGCTCAATCATAGCAGCAGCTTCTTTTCTGTCCATATTCGGCAATGTCCCTGTAATAACAAAAATAAGTCCTGCAAAACGCTGGTCTTCCCCTGCAGTTTCTAAACATTCCATATTAAGCCCTGCCTGTTTTAACCGCTCCATCTGCTGCTGATTCCTTTCATCTGCAAAAAAACGCCGGATACAATCTGCAGACACCCCGCCAATATCCTCTACTTCCTGCAGTTCTTCCATAGACGCCTGCATTAAGGTATCCATATTCTGCATCTTTCGCATGATTGCTTTAGCAGCCGCTTTCCCGACATTCGGAATCCCAAGACCAGTCAAAAGCTTATATGCATCATTTTCTTTTGACTTTTCGATTGCATTTAACAGTTTATCGGTATTTTTTTCTTTTCCGATAAGACCTTCCTCTATTAAAACATCTCTATAATTTTTCAGGTCATAAATATCTGCAATATTATTAATATAACCCTTTCTGACTAATTCTTCAATATATACGGTTCCGAAACCTTTAATATCCATGGCATCTCTGCCCACAAAATTTATAATATTCCGTTCTAACTGTGCCGGACAATTCGCATTGGTACACTTAATGTCTGCTGTATCTTTATCCCTTACAGTTTTTTCCCCGCATACGGGACAGACAGCCGGAATCTGAAATTTTACCCAACCGGACGGCCGCTTTGCCTTGTTTACCTCTTTTACTTTTGGAATAATTTCCCCTGACTTGTATACAACAATCGTATCTCCGATTCCAATATCCAAATCATCAATAAAATCCTGATTGTGAAGCGTGGCTCTTGAAACCGATGTACCGCACAGGCGGACCGGTTCGAATACTGCTGTCGGTGTAATTCTTCCGGTACGTCCTACAGAAAGTTCTATTTCCTTTAATACAGTTTCTTTTTCTTCCGGCGGATATTTGTAGGCAACTGCCCATCTTGGAACCTTTGAAGTTGCTCCTAACTTTTCTCTGTCACTGTAACGGTTGATTTTTACGACTGCCCCGTCAATATCATAGAGCAGCTTTCCCCTGTTTTCTCCAATGGCTTCAATGGCTTCCCATACTTCTTCCGGTGTCTTACAGATTCTATAATCATCAATTACCGGGATTCCCTGCTTTTTTAAATACGCATAGCCTTCTGTATGGGTTTCAAAAGAAATTCCTCTCGTCTGCTGAATATTAAAAATAAACATGGAAAGCTTTCTCTCTTTCGTGATGGCGGTATCTAACTGCCGAAGTGTCCCTGCCGCACAATTTCTTGGATTTGCAAAGGTTTTCTTTCCTAAAAGCTCCTGCTTTTCATTCACTGCGTCAAAATCCTCATTTTTCATATAAACTTCACCGCGAATTTCCAAATATTCCGGCTGATCTTTTAATTTCTTTTTCACATCTTTAATTACTTTTGCATTTTCTGTTACATCTTCACCAAAATTGATGCCATCTCCCCTGGTTTCTGCTAACTGCAGTTCACCGTTCTCATAGCGCAAAGACATGGAAAGCCCGTCTATTTTATATTCTACAACAAATTCAGGATCTTCTAACTGTTCCTTCATTTCTTCTACAAAATGCATGACCTCTTCTTTTGAAAAAACATCCTGCAGGCTTAACATAGGTACATTGTGGCGAACCAAAACTCCTGCTTCCCGTTTTGCAGTGCCGCCAACTTTTTTGGTAGGAGAAGTTTCCACTGCATATTTGGGATTTTCCTGCTCTAATTTTTTTAATTCCTGCATCATCATATCAAATTCATAATCGGTAATTTCCGGATTATCTTCATTGTAATAGCGGTTGCTGTGATATTCAATCTGCGCTCTTAATTCATCAATTCTTGCTTTTACGTCCATCTTTGCACTCCTTTTTCGGTATTACAGGTGTATTTTTTGAATGCGCCGTCAATCGCATCAGCTCTGTATATTCTTTTTCCGATATTTGACGATAGGCACCCGATGCCAGATCTCTCAGTTCTATATTCATAATCCTCACCCGTTTTAATTCTTCTACCCGATAGCCAAAATATTCACACATTCTTCGAATCTGTCTGTTATACCCCTGCGTCAGAATTATTTTAAACCTTCGTTTTCCTAATTTCTTCACCGGACATTTTCTGGTTGTGACACCAAGCTCCGCTAAAGGTACACCGCCCGCCATACCCCGCAGAAAAAAATCTGTTACCGGTTTATTTACCGTTACAATATATTCTTTTTCATGCATATTCCCGGCACGCATGATTTTATTTACGATTTCCCCTTGATTTGTCATCAGAATCAAACCGGTAGAATCCTTATCTAATCTTCCCACAGGATAGATTCGCTTTGGATAGTGAATAAAATCCACAATATTATCTTTTTCTCTCTTTTCCGCCGTACATACAATTCCAGAAGGCTTATGAACGGCAAGCAAGATTTTTTCTTCCTCTTTTTCTACAGCCTGTCCCATGAAGCAGACCTTTTGTCCCGGTAAAACACGGCTTCCCATTTCAGCCGCTCTGCCATCTATGGTAACATTCCCGTTTTCTATCTGCCTGTCCGCTTCTCTTCTGGAACATATACCCGCTTCACTTAAATACTTATTAATCCGAACTCCCTCTGTCATCCCAATCTTCCTTACATTCTGATTCAATCGAAAATACGGAGACTTACTGTCATCTGACGCTCTAAGTCTCCGTAAACTTATCTAAATATAAACACTCTGTTTATTACTGAAGTAATTCTGTTTTTATATAGCCTGTCTTATCTCCGTAGTTTACCTTCGTCCAGCCTTCCGCATAGCTCATAATAACGGTAACCTTCTCTCCGGCAAAGACAGTCGCTACCTTCGGCGCATCCTGACTCATGGATTCACGAATATTAGTACTTTCCTTAATTGTAATAACCGTACCTTCTGTGAAACCATTTGCTTCTGCCCCCTGTGTTCCGGCATCTGCAGTGTTTTCCTCTCCTGCATCAGCAGACGGTGCCTTAGTAGAAAGATATTCTGATTTTACATATCCCTGCGTACCGTTGCTGTAGTCAATACGGCTCCAGCCGTCTTTATCCTCCAGACGGGTTGTTTGGGACCCTGTCTCTAATTGTCCGATAATATCTGCTGTCTCACTTGCTTCGGCACGGACATTGACTGTAGATGTAGCATATACAGTTACTGCTGCAGCAAGCTCTGCCGCTTTTTTCTCCTCTTCTGCCTGTTTCGCTGCTGCTTCTTCTGCAGCCTTCTTTTCTGCTTCCTCCGCAGCTATCCTTTCTTCTTCTGCCTTCTTTGCTGTGGCTGCCTGATCAGACGCCCATACAGTAATAGCATCCGGTATCGTCTTCTCTACAACATTTCTCAAATTTTCATCTGCGGCAAGTGCATCCTCATATTTCTTCTGGACGTCTGTCTGCAGTGCAACAACATCCTCCTGCTGACTGAAGGTATCTAATAATGCTGACACTTCTGCATCTGTTTCAAACTCTTCCATCTTTGAATTAAACTGACCATATACATTATCAATATATAGAGAGCCATCCTCTTTCGTTCTGATATAGAATGTTTCCAATCCCGGTGCCGTTGTTTCCACATCCTTAAACTTTACTTCCATATATACAGAAGCAATATAGGACTGCTCATCCAATCCCTTTTTAGTATAGCAGGAAATATTCTCATAGCCATCTACATACTGGCTGAATACGGAAATATAACTCTTCTCAGCATCCGAAAGTGGATCTGCTAAAGTCGCAAGCGTTTCATTATCTCCATTTGCATAAGCCGTATAATAATTACTAATCAGCTCATTAATCTGCGGATAAGCATCCTTTGCATAATTCTCCGGTGTTTCTGTATCCTCAGTGAAATCTACAGCTTCTGATTCTATTTCCTCATCCGGCTTTACCGTATTGCTTCCGGAGCATTTTGCCAATACGATTACCAGTACAATGAACAAACCGGCTGCTGTAATATAACGTATATTTTTCTTACAAAATTCTACTGCCTGTGCAAATTTCTCCTTCAACATTGTTTGTGTATCTGAATTTTTAGTATCTTTTATATCATTTTTCTGATTACTCATGTAATTTCCCTCCTAAATTCCAAACCCATATCTTCTATTCTGTAAATTATCAATCATTTATTTAATCTGTTTCACATTATACCATCGTAATAATTTTGTAACTACACACATTTTTTAGAATAGCAAACCATACTTCAAAAGTCAACCCGTAACGAGGATAAAATAAAAGAATTTGTTGACAATTTGCTTTCTATGTATTATTATAATCTTTGTTCTGCAACCGTAGTCTAACGGATAGAACACAGGACTCCGACTCCTGCAATGTGGGTTCGATTCCCGCCGGTTGCATTTGTCAGAAGGTTATGGGAATTACAGATTTCTATAACCTTTTTGTCTGTGCTTAAAAGCACAGACCTACTGAATAGTTACCATTTTTACGAAGGCAGAGATAAAACACTTTGCTTACCATTAAAATTCAAACAGGAGATGTCATTATGAGTTTTTCTTATTTAAAACAACTTCCAAGTCCGTCTGAAATCAAGGAACAATATCCTCTTTCCGAAAAGCTTGCCGCATTAAAGGCAGAAAGAGACCGCATGATTTCAGACGTAATTACCGGAAAAGACAACCGTTTCTTAGTAATCATCGGACCATGCTCTGCCGACAACGAAGATGCAGTCTGCGATTATGTCAGCCGTTTAACTGCTGTTTCCGAAAAGGTTAAGGATCAGTTGATTATCATTCCAAGAATCTATACGAACAAACCGCGTACCACTGGAGAAGGCTACAAGGGAATCGCTTCTCAGCCGGACCCGGAAAAGAAACCGGATATGTTAGCAGGCATGATCGCCATGCGTAAAATGCACATTCGTGCAATTAAAGAAAGCGGTCTCACCTGTGCAGATGAAATGCTTTATCCTGAAAACTGGGGATATGTAGAAGATTTGCTTTCATATGTTGCTATTGGTGCCCGCTCTGTTGAAGACCAACAGCACCGTCTGACGGTCAGCGGCTTTGATGTTGCTTCCGGTATGAAGAACCCGACTAGCGGTGATTTTACAGTTATGTTAAATTCTGTATATGCTGCACAGCATCCGCATCATTTTGTATATCGCGGACACGAAGTGGAAACTACGGGTAATCCACTTACTCACGTGGTCCTTCGGGGAGCTGTTTCCAAACATGGCAACTGTGTACAGAACTACCATTATGAAGATATTATGCGCCTGATTGAAAAATACAATCAGATGGATTTGGCAAATCCCGCCGCAATTATTGATTCTAACCACTCAAACTCCAACAAACAGTACGCAGAGCAGGTGCGTATCGTTAAAGAAGTTATGCATAACAGAGCTATTTCAACGGAAATCCACAATATGGTAAAGGGTGTTATGATTGAAAGCTATATCGTGCCGGGCTGTCAGAAAGTGGGCGAACATGTCTATGGAAAATCGATCACTGACCCATGCTTAGGCTGGGAAGCTTCTGAACAATTAATCTATGATATTGCAGAAATGAACGCTTAAATACATCACGAGCCGGGAAATGAGAAAGGTCATTTCCGGCTCGTTTCTTTGATTCATCTTTTATCTTAAAATGCGGATAATCTTCTGGAGAAAAAAGGGATTTACATAACTTTCCATAAAAAGACCCAGAACGAAAAGCACCCCTGCCGCCAAAAACGATATTGCATACCGCATATGGTGGTTTCGGCTCCGTTCCAAAATCCTGTATTCCTTCCCTACTCCTTTATAACGCCGCAGTTCATAATACCAGACAGCAATGACCGGAGCATAAAAGAGCCATTGGGGCAAAAAGAATCCCATCATCAATAGAACCCCCTTGATTCCGTAGTTCATAATTGCGATCACAGAAAGAAAACCTACGGAAAATCCCAGATAACAGATATAGCCGTTCACAATCAGCGTTCCATAAATTCCAATACTTAAAAACAGCAGCAGAAAAAACTTTGGAACTCTTTCGTAAAACAGAAATAAAAATAATTCTCTTCCCTGAATATCTGCATACATATAACGATTTATAAAATATTCATTCATTGCTCCTAATTCCCTGCCGGATGCAATTCCCAGAATATTCGCACTGATGACTCCACTAAGAAAAACTACAAAGAATAAAAAGGTACTTTTTTTCACTTTTATCCTCGTCCACATTATCATTAATCTAACATATGTCTGTCTTAATGGATTTATTCCTGTGGCAAATTAGCTCTTATCTTATTTGCATAAGCTAAAATTGCAGCTACTGTTTTTGCGTCCTGAATCTCTCCTGCGTAAATTTTCTCACATAATTCAGACAGTTCGCAGGCTTCCACATCAATAAATTCTTCTTCATCTAAATGCTGCGTTCCGGGTGTCAGCTCCGTCGCTAAATATACGTCTATAAATTCATTGCAAAAAGCTACTGTGGATTTTAACGATAACATCTTTTCTAATTTGCCGCAGATATACCCTGTTTCTTCTTCTAATTCTCTTTTTGCACAAATTGCCGTATCTTCTGTAACACTATCTCTGGCTCCTGCCGGAATTTCTAATGTCTCTCTGTCTAACGCATTCCGGTACTGTTTGACCATCAGAATTTTTCCATCCGGTAAAACTGCCAATACCGCTGCCGCTCCCTTTTTGTGTTCAATAAAATCCCATTCTGCCACTTTTCCATCCGGCATTTCTATGTAATCGGTATACATATTTACGATTGCACCTTTTCTTACTAATTCTCTCTTTATTCTCTTTAATTTTTGAACCATAAACTACCTCCTTATAATACGGTAAAAAAGCAGCCAATGACTATCATTGACTGCTTCATAAACAAAATTTTATTTTGCATAATCAATCACGCGGGATTCACGGATTACATTTACCTTAATCTGTCCCGGGTATTCCAATTCAGATTCAATCTGTTTGGAAATGTTACGTGCTAATAATACCATATCAGCATCGTTTACCTGCTCAGGAACTACCATTACACGAATCTCTCTACCTGCCTGAATAGCAAAAGATTTTTCTACCCCTTTAAAACCATTTGTAATATCTTCTAACTGTTTTAATCTGTTTGAATATGTTTCTAATGTTTCTCGTCTTGCTCCCGGACGTGCTGCACTGATCGTATCCGCAGCCTGTACCAGACATGCAATCAGAGTCTCCGGCTCCACATCACCGTGATGTGCTTCCACTGCATTGATAATCAGTGGAGACTCTTTGTATTTTCTACATAATTCAACACCAATTTGAATATGTGAACCTTCCATTTCATGATCTACTGATTTTCCAATGTCATGTAATAATCCTGCACGTTTTGCTGTTCTGACATCTACGCCGATTTCTCCGGCAAGAAGCCCTGCAATCTGTGCAACTTCAATTGAGTGCTTCAATGCATTCTGTCCATAACTGGTTCTGAATTTCATCTTACCAAGT
>CAYWXJ010000035.1:0-17644 GCA_964462405.1 uncultured Eubacterium sp. | reverse complement strand
TCCTCGTTCGGAATGAAATTCCTGCTTATAAAAAACTGAATTTCACGGATTCAGGACTAATTAAAATATCTGGTGAGATTTTCCTTATTATATCTAATGTTAATTTGTCTTGAACCACTTCAACCTCAACATTTTGTGTTGTTTCTGCTATCCATTTTGCCAATGGTAAACTTGCCTCACTATTCGTCACATACAATACTTTAAATACATCTTTCATCTTTTATTTTTCCCTTTCTTCCGTAAACATATCCCAGTGTAATGGTGTACCACGTTTGATATCCTTAATTGCCTTTTTACCTATAACATCGTTATAATACTTTGGCTCCATACCAAATCCGGGTCGGATAACACGTACATTTGTCTCATTTAATATCTCACCTTGTTTTATATCCTTAACACAAAATATAGATTTTCTGAAAACTTTACTATCTTTTTCTTGATTTGATATACCATATAAGGCCGGATTTGTGCCATTTTTATGCTCTGAAGTATTGAGTTTTCAAGGTTCAGCACACCTTTAGGTGTGGGAAGTTTGAGTTAATAATTCAAGTATATATAGAATTGCATTTATCACTTTACTGACAGGTCTTGTATTAGTTAATATTCTATATGGTTTATTTTATTACATTGACAGAATTATACGAACAAAAGAGAAACAAAAACTCACTCCATTAATTATTGCAAATTCAATCCTGTTCGGATTAATCTTACTGACTATTTTTACCTGGTACTTCGGTATAGCAGAAGAAAGAAACGAACGTATTTTAAGAAAAACTGCAATAATATATGACTTAGGAAACAATTCAAGCAGTGTTTAAATTTTCTTCGCACACTACACATGGTAGTGTGCGATATTTCATTAAAATCATCTGCGGAATGCTTATTCTGTTTATCTCTCCTATTTGGCAGCAGATGACATCCAACCGCTCATATTTATGAATCAATTTTGATGCTTTTAAGTGTTCCATATTTTTCCAGTATATCCTGATGTATCATCGACATACTGTCTATCATGTGCATCTTAAAACTCATCGTTCCGCTGTGTTCCTCTTTGCATACCTTTGCCGCCTGCTCCCCGCAGATTCCCATAGCCGCCATCGCTTCCGCCGCTGCAAAAACACGCAGCTTCGAAGCATCCTTTACACCATCTAATGCTGCAAAAAAAGCTCCCAAAATCACCGTTGACATACACCCGGAACCGGTAATCCTCGCCATGGATGCATGTCCGTTTTCTACATAAATTACCCGGCTTCCATCCGTTACAATATCCTTCTTCCCGGAAATCACACAGACACAATCGTGCTTTCTGCTAAACTCTCGTGCCAAAGCAGTCAGCTCCATAATATCTGTCTGATCTGACTCTCCTGCATCCACACCAGTCACCGTAAATGTATCCTCAAACACCGCCCGCATCTCCGATGCATTTCCCCGGATACAGGAAATCTTTGATTTTTCAAACAGTTCCTTTATCTTCTTTCTGCGGAATGACGATCCTCCGGCTCCTACCGGGTCTACGATTATGGGATGTCCCAGCTTTGAAGCCTCCTCTGCCGCTAAAAACATGGCTTCATAATCATCCGTCGCGCCAAAGTTGCACACCAAAGCATCACAGCCCCTTGTAATCTCCTTTACCTCCGCAGGATGATGTGCCATCGTCGGACGTGCCCCGATTGCCAAAAGTATATTGGCACAGTCATTTACGGTCACCGCATTGGTAATACAATGGATTAAAGGTGCCTTCTTCTGTAATCTGTTTAAAAGCTTCCTCTGTTCCATACATTTACACCTGTTCAAAAAGTCTGTCAATGATTCCGCTCTTTTTCATTGCTCCAACCAGAATGATTGCAAACACAGTTCCCCCGCAGGTACTGATCAGAAACGGCACTACAAAGGTGAACACTGCCGCCTGGGTATTTCCAAGCACAAATACCGCAACCGGATAAGACAGCATTCCTCCGATGATCCCTGTGCCAAATACCTCGCCCGCATATGCCCATGGCAGCTTCTTTCCATAATGATAGAAAACACCGGACAGCAACGCTCCGCACATGCTTCCCGGAAATGCCAATAAGGTTCCAAGCCCCAACACATTTCGTATCACACTGGTAATAAATGCCGCTGCAACTGCATAGCCCGGTCCTAAAAATACAGCTCCCATAATATTCATTAAATGCTGCACCGGGGCGCACTTCGAACCGAACACCGGAAACGAAAACAGGGAACCTGCCACTGAAATCGCAATAAATATTCCCGTTAATGTCAGCTTCTTCACATTTAATTTATTGTCCATAGTTTCACATCCTCCACAATCTATACTGTCTGCCGAAAATTCTCCTGCCGCTTTTTACAGTAAATAATTATGCTCTAATGGTCCGTCCCCTTTTCCAAGATCCAGTTTCGCTTTTAACGCTCCTGTCAGATATTCTTTGGCATTGCGTATACTCTTTTCCATATCATAACCTTTTGCAAGATTCGATGCAATCGCAGAAGACAAAGTACAGCCCGTTCCGTGTGTATTCGGATTCTCAATCCGCTCTCCGTAAAACCAGATGCTTTTTCCATTCTGATAAAGCAGGTCATTCGCCGTATTTTTCCCGTGTCCGCCTTTTATCAGAATTGCTCCTGCATACTTTTCTGCGATCACCTGTGCCACATGTACCATATCCTCAGGACTGTCAATGCTTACCTGGCTAAGTGTCTCTGCCTCCGGTATATTCGGCGTAATCAGATTTGCCGCAGGCATCAGCTCTGTCACAAGTGCTTCTGCCGCTTCCTCCTTTAACAGCTTAGAACCGCTGGTAGATACCATTACCGGGTCTAGTACAATATTTTTTGCATGATAAGACTTTAAGCTCTCAGCAATCACATGAATCAGCTTGGCATTTGAAACCATTCCAATTTTAACCGCATCCGGAAAAATATCGGTGAATATGCAGTCTAACTGCTGCTTCAAAAACGCAGGATCCGTTTCTGCAATTCCGTAAACACCTGTCGTATTCTGTGCCGTCAATGCCGTAATGGCACTCATCGCATATAATTTATGCATGGTGATCGTCTTAATATCCGCCTGGATTCCCGCACCGCCGCTGCAATCACTTCCTGCTATTGTAAGTACTGTCTTCATCTTCTCTATCCTTTCCTACCGCCCGAAAAACACCTTGCTGCGGCTTTTATCATCAAATAATCCATTATACTGCAGAATCTGATACTTTTCTAACCATGCCTCTTCCTCCGTGGTTCCAGCCCCGTAATGCACATATTTTCCTAATCTCTCAGAATAATATCCTCTCGCATTCATAGCAGGTACTGCTTCCATCAAATCCCGCAGGAACTGCTGATAAGGCGGAAGAGAAATTCCTGCCCGCTCTAAAAGCATGACTGACAAAAAGTTCAGGCTTGTCCGTTCTACCGTCTGACTCTCGCTCTCATAATTTGTCCAGATAAAAAACGGCACTTCAAAAAGCTCCTCTAATTCATCTAATGTAAGTCCCGATAATCCTTTTCCGTTTAATCTGCGGTAAAAAGAAGTATTCAGGCTTGGCTGATGATCTCCAAAAAAGCAGATAACTACCGGCTCGTCCACCTGTGAAAAATATCCAATCAAATTCTCTAACGCCAAATCACTCTGATGCACCAGGGAAAGATATTGATTGACATCCGGATAACGGATATTCGTTCCATAGACATCCGCAGTAAAATTCTCATAGGTATCGGCATATCCTCCGTGATTCTGCATGGTAACGCCCATCAAAAAAAGATTTTCTTTTCCTTTTCCTGCTTCATAACGTTCAATGATTTTATCATACATAACAGCATCCGATACATATTTGCGCATCAGATTGCTCTGATTGAAATCCTCCAGAAAATACATTTCGTCAAACCCAAGCTTCGGATATACCGTATCTCTGCTCCATCCTGTTGCATAATACGGATGCATCGCCACACAGGTATAATCTTCTTTTTTCAATGTATCCACAATAGAATAGGCATTCTCTTCCTCTAAATACTGCTGATAGGGAACAGATCCTTCCGGAAGAAATCCCATACTGTTTCCTGTCATAAATTCCCATTCGGAATCGGGCGTCTTCGCACCATACACAGAGGAAACCGCATAACCCTTAATGGTGTTTTCCGTCAGGGAATCAAAAAATGGCATGACCTCCTGATTTGTTTCTAAATCTCCAATTACCCGAAAATCAGCAAAGGACTCATTCATGACAGCAATAATCGTTGGTTTTTCTTCCTCGGATACCGTCTCCTTTTTTGCATAAGCATTCTCTAATTCCAAAATGGCTTTTTCTGAATATAATTCCGGCTTTTCCACAAAAGAATCCCGGATGCTCAAAACAAAATTAAGCAGATAGCCATTCCGGTAAGTCCCTTTCTGTTCCCAGGTCTCTGTCATTGTATTTTCCGTTTCTCTTGCCACATATATAAAAGAAAGTACTGCAGCAGAAATACAGACTGCACGCATAATCCAATGCTTCTGACATTTTACCTTCAGCTTTTTTGCTGCCGCAATAAGCAATACACTAAAAAGAATTGCATTCATCGCCTGCGCATTCAAAGAAAATTGATAATTCGATGCTACACTCAGACCTGTAGAAAACGATTTCAGATCTCCGAAGGTTAATTCATTTCCTCTGAATGCATATACAAAATAATTAATTCCAGCAAATATCATCAGCAGCAGATGGGCTATGATACAGGTCAGTCCCACACGGTTTGTACATGCCTGTACCACCAGATAAACAACCAGGACACAGCAAATATTTAAGAAAAATTTTTCATTTGAAATCTTATCCCGCAAATCTTCTACCAGCAAAAGATACTGCATCAGCCATGTGGTAAGCACGCTGCCTGCCGCAAGTGCAAGCAATGTCCACAGCCAGTTTAATTTTGCGTTTAATTCAATATCAAGATTCTTTTCCACCAGATAAAGAAGTATGAACATAATCATATTAAGCAGAGAAATTCCCGCTATAAAATGTGCGAGCACAGAAACTACGGCTACGACCGCCGCACAAATTAAATTTTTTTTTGTAATATTTATTTTTAACTTCATTTCAATTCCCGTTTCATTTCTTTAAACTTCTGTGCTACTATAACGCAAAACAGAAAAAGTTACAAGATTTATCACAGTTTTTTCATAACGTGTGGGTACTTCTATTTACTGCACATATTATAATATTTAAATGCTTTTTCGATGGTTAAATTGTAAGTGCAACGGCATAAATCTGCTCCGAATAAATCGAATTTGCAAATGAATATTATATAACTTTTCTTTAATTTTTTGTAATCTTCCCCTCTGTTTAACAACTTCAAGTCTATCATACCCTGATAATAACGGCTGCGTTTAGGATGGCATGCGGCTGATAGTTCGCGCAATGAGAATAGAGAGATTTTAAGAAATTTTATAAAATTTCCCGAAACCCGTGTTTATCGTTCTATTTATGGTACAATAATAAAGTAACTGCAAAGTCAACTCTGCAGATGATTGCAAAACAAAATTACTGCATTTGTTTCATGCATAATTTTATGGAAGGAGCGCATTACCATGCCAGGCTTTACAACTCATTATCTGTTTGGTCAGCAGACCTACCAGAAATTACACACATCCGATTTGAAACAAATTATCCAGAAACATCATACCGCTTTTGCCTTAGGGCTGCAGGGACCGGATATATTTTTTTATGATTTATCTTCACTTGTCACCGGACAGAAAAATCCGGGTTCTATTGCACATACTGCAAATACCGGAGATTTTTTCATGTATCTGTTAGAAAGTCCGGAGATTTTTCACACCCGCAGGACCTGCCGCGGGCAGGTTTCTCCGAATCCTGACGAAACAAAAAAAGAGCTGGAAATTGCTCATGCTTACATTCTAGGCTTTATCGGGCATTATCTGTTAGATACTGCCTGCCACCCATATATATATGCCATATCCCATTATACCAGCCATCCAAAGGGTTATATGGGACATCACATCCGTTTAGAAACGGACATTGATACCACACTGCTGTGGTTCTATCAGCGCAGGCTTCCCAGCGAGTTCCGCCAGGATGAAAGCATAGCCCTTTCCAAAGAACAGTTACAGGTCATTGCTTTTCTGCTCTGTTTTACTTTTTCCAAAGCTTATCCTAACCTTCACCTTACCAGATGGCGGATCATTCAGGCAATTCGTTCCATGCAGAAAGGAACAAGGCTGCTCTATGACCCGACCGGACATAAAAAAGCCCTGATCCGGCGGATAGAATCCATTGTTCCGGGCTATCCCATACTATCCCCATTGGTGCCGAGCGATATGCTGGTTTTCCATAAGGACCCCTGCAACAGCAAGCATATCCCCTGGCAAAATCCTTGGAACGCAGAACAGGTATCCATTGAAAGCTTCTTCGATCTTTTTGAAAAAGCCCAGTCAGAATACAGCCGTATTTTAAATGACCTTGCAGACTTCTTTGCAGAAGAACATTCCAAAGAAGAAACTAAAAAAATGCTTTCCCTGCTGCGTTCCTCCCTTGGGAGCCGTTCCTATCACAGCGGTCTTGAGCTCTCATAAATGAGAGCTGCCGCTGCTGCAGGAAACCGCAATTCCGCCTATTGCCCGCTTCGTACCTGTTCTAAAATAATATTCATTAAATTTGTTCGAGCCTCTACACTAGCCCATCCGATATGGGGCGTTATCAAAAGCTTTTCACTGTCCTTGATGCTCCGCAGAGGATTTTCAGCACTCATGGGTTCCACGCAGAGCACATCTAATCCTGCCGCCGCAATTTCTCCCTGTTCTAAGGCATCTGCTAAGTCCTTTTCCACCACAATAGGTCCTCTTCCAAGATTTAAAAATATGGCAGTCCGTTTCATCTTCCGAAACGCTTCTGCATTCATCATACCCTTTGTATTCTCATCCAACGGAGCATGTACGGATAAAATATCCGATTCTTCCAGCAAGGCAGCAAAGTCCACCTCTTCATAGTCAGGATTGTGATTTTTCCCCGAAGTAGAATAATAGATGACACGGCAGCCAAAGGCTTTTGCTATCCCCGCCACCCTTCGTCCGATATTGCCAAGCCCTGCAATTCCCCAGGTCTTGCCATTCAGCTCATGGAACCGGTTTGAAAAATGGGTAAATATCGTATCATTCACATATCGCTCATTCTTGACATAGTCATCATAATAACGCAGCTTCTCCAGCAGATAAAAAAGCATTGCAAAGGTATGCTGTGTTACCGACTCTGTAGAATACCCTGCTACATTGTGCCAGATAATTCCCCGGCTTTCTAAATACGCTTTATCGAGATTATTCGTTCCGGTAGCTGTGACACAGACCATGTTCACCTTCTTTGCACTGCCGATCGTCTTTTCATTGATATTTACTTTATTGATGATAATCACATCTGCATCCTTGACACGCTCTGGTACTTCTTCCTCTGCTGTAAAGTCATATTTGATCACTTCCCCTAATTGATCAAAGCCCGAAAGGTCAATATCCTCACCAATGGATTTTGCATCTAAAAATACGATTTTCATGTCTATTCTCCTTTTTTGTTTTTCTTCTCAATCTGATGCTCTAAACGGTGTTCCTTCCATTCTTCCCGCTTTTCCCGAAGCCGTTCTCCAAAGGTTTCCCTGTGAAGCTCCCGGGTAATTTCATGCATTTTGTTTTTATCCAATGCATAATAGCGCATAGATACCAGGGAACACACCCAGCCAATCACCGGCACTCCGCAATACAGAAACAATGTCGTCCATTTCAGCTCCGGTGTCAATGCATCCCCGACCTGTGGCAGTCTACGGTTATATCCCATAACAAGCATTACAATTCCGACAAATGCGGTTCCTAATGCTGCAAATACCTTATCCACAAAAGAAAACAATGCCCCCATTAAGCCCGGTACAAATTTGCCGCTCCGGTAACGTTCATAATCGGAACAATCTGCAATCATGGGAACTACCATATTGTTAGTAATCGACTTGCAGCCGTTCAGCAATATATAAATTCCGACAAACCAGAACGTAATTTCATTGATCTTCTTTGGGTGAAAGCTTACGGTATTGATATTTTCCTGCATGAGCACAAACATCATCATGACCTGGAAAACAATACCAAGGGCAGTAAACAGCACCAATGCCTTTTTCTGTCCCATCCGCCGTGCCACCTGAATTCCGGCACTGACAACAAAGAGCGTAGGAATTGCCGTCACAACACCGATCAAGCCGGATATGCCATAATTTTCCATCAAAATGCCATACAGCATAACTCCTACTGTGGTATGGGAATAAACCGTTGCCGCAAACTTGTCGGTACATGCTGCAACAATCAGCATACGGATGGGTTTATTATTGCGGATGATTTCCCAATAATCCCGTACCTGAATCTTTTGATGTCTCGTCTGCTGCCCAATGCTGTCTGCCTTGTCCTTGCCTGCAATCCCAATCATTGCCAGTATTGTACATACAAAAGAGATTGCCACGACCCAGAGTACATATTCCTGAAACAATGCTTCATTCGTAAATCCGCCATATTTAGGTACCAGATAATTTGCTACAAATACTGCCGTTCCCCCATATGCCGCCATTACAAACAGGGAATCAAAATATGTAGATATGGGACGCTGCTTCGGATTATCCGTAAGCACTGACTGTCCCGACTTTGCAACCACTGTCTGACAGGTATATCCCAATATAAATAATCCGTAAATAACAATAAAATAGATTACACGAATATAACGGTTTATCTCATGAGTGGTAAAATACAGCAAAACCGCGCTGCATGCCATAATCAGATTTCCGCATAGCATAAAGGGGCGAAATTTTCCAAATCGCCCCTTTGTCCGATCCAGCAGAAAACCAACTGCCGGATCTGTAATCGCATCAAATACATTCAGTCCCGTCAAAATACCGGATACCAATACCACACCAAATCCGGCAATGGAGTTGGCATAGTAAGAGATATAACCCATCAGTGCCAGATATAGATTTGTAGCCGCATTATTCAAAGAAAAAAATCCAATCTGCCAATACTTTGCATTGTTATACTGTCCCTTCGGTTCCATGGCATCTCCTATCTTTTGTCTTCTAAATACAAACGCAGTGCATGTATGCTTTCTTTCGCCTGATAATATCCCTCATCACAGAGCTTTAACAGCTTCGCCGGAGAGGATTCGGTACGTCCCACACCAAAGGTATCCTTTGGTGCTATGATAAATATCTTTCCTTCTTTTTCCGCCTGATACAGCTTACGCATACACTGATTATAGGAATCCGCTCTGTTTCTCAGGCTCTCCACCAATTTAGGATAATGCCGGTAGACCTTACTTGCCACATTGACAGACCATTCGGTGGTCTTAATATAATTCCTTGCCCTTGTCAATATCACGATGATCTTGTCACAGCCCTTTTCTAACGCTCTCAGATAAGGAACGGAATCCGCCACACCTCCGTCTAAATAGTAACTCTTTCCGATCTTAATCGGCTGGAATATGACCGGGAGTGCACAGCTTGCCACAATGACGCGAAAGTCCTTATCATCTCTTGGCACCGGAAGATATTCCGCTTCTCCGGTCTTAATATTGGCCACTACCGCCTCGACCTCCCCCGGATATGCCGCAAAAGCGTCATAATCAAAGGGCACTAACTTATTGGGAACCTCTCCAAACACAAAGGGAATATTATAATAAGACTTCATCTTATGGTCAAGCAAATATCTCATTCCCATATACCGCTTATCCGACATATATTTTTCAATAATCTCCCGGTTTCTGCCCTTCTGTCCGGACAGATAAGAAACTCCATAAGCAATTCCTGCAGATACTCCCGCAAGATAGTCAGGCATAATTCCTTCTTCTAAAAAACAGTCCGTGACGCCGCAGGAAAATACAGTTCTGCTGGCACCGCCTTCCATTATCACACCAAGCTTCATATCATCACTCCATTCAAAAAATCTGTATATTCCCGTCTTGCCGCCGACATTCCGGTCTTATACAGAGTTTCTTGTTTTAAATATTAATCTTATCTTTTATTATATCAATGCTAAATCTTGTAGTATTATCCCTCAGATTACCGGAAAGTCTCAAAAGCCCATCCGTATTCTCATTACATTCTTCCACAATATCACTTAACTCTATCATGGAAGCTGAGGTCTCTTCTGTACTTGCAGCATTCTCCTGGGAAATGGCCGATAAGCTTTCCAACAGATACCGACTGATTTGTCTTTTTGCTGATTTCTAAAAGCTCTTCTAAAATATTATTTGCAGACTGATTATAAAATAATTACAATAATTGCAATGACTGCCACAACGCAAAGTGCCCCTACCATCTTCAGAATATTTGCACTCATCATGGCAGAAACCTTATGCTTGTCATATCCTACAAAAAGGCTCCCATAAATATCGCCTGCAGAATTTGTCAACGGCGCATAATATACCAGATACTTCTGGGAACCTATTAACAAATTATCATCATATACAATCTCCCCATTTTGAAGCTTACTATACACTTCTGCGGAAATTGCCTGATCCTTCATACTGTTGCCGGAAGCATCCACCATTGTTGTAGCACAACGTATATCCCCGATAATAATTGAAACATCAATTCCGGTACTCTCTTTAAAGTCCGTCAAAACACTCTCATTAGCAGTTACATCATAGTATCTGCTATTCCCATTCCCCTAATGGCACTAAGATCAGCTTTACGCCTTCTACGGCAGCTACCTTTGCAAGTTCACCTTTCTCTAATATTATATCATCCTGCTGCATTCTTGCAGTCCATTCCTGACCATTCAAAACTGCAGTTCCGGTTCCATTGATATTATCCACACGCTCTATGACCTTAACCGTCTTATCAACCGCATCTTCATAGTTCGTGCGTACCCTGCGGGGATTCATATACTTGATAGCAAGCGGTCTGGTAAAGAACAGTAGCATAAGTGATACCACAAAGAACAATATAAATTGTCCTAATGATCCAAGTCCGAGTGCGCAGGCAATCATCGCCACCAACGCTCCCGCTGCGAACCAGATTGTCGTAAGACCCACCGTAAATGCTTCAATCACAAGGAACAAAATCATGATCCCTAACCAAATGAATACCGTCATAATCTTAACCCTTTCTCTCTTTTATATATCGAATATCTATTGTTTTATTTTAACAGTTATTAAATACAATTTCAACTTTTCTCTGGTAATTGTGCCAAAATTTGTAACAGTTCAGCCTTTCGGCTTCACTGTTACTGAATCCGTCCATTTAAAGTTGCCTACGGCAAGGGGCGGATTCACGCTCGGAAAAATCTACATATTCTTACGGGCTTTGCAGCAAGTGCAAAGTCCTACGCTGAACTGTTACCAAAATTTCACTTTAACCTTCTGAATGCGTTGAAATCTTTTGCTATTTCTTTGATACACCATATCATCGTATCAAAAGCTCCTGCCTTATAAAAATTTATCAGAAGCATTCCTAACGGGATTGCAACGATCATCCCGAATACGCCGGAAATCTGATACCCAATGTACATAAAGAACAGTGCCGCAAAGGGATTCATCCCTACCGATTCTCCAATTAATTTCGGTTGTATAAGCTGGTGTACCAGCAGTGCCACAACATACAGGACTACCATGCCAAACGCCGTTCCATAGTTTCCGGAAAAGAATTTTATTACTGCCCATGGTATCAGTATCGTTCCTGTTCCAAATACAGGAAGCATATCCAAAAAGGCAATTCCAAAGCCAATAAGCCATGCATAGCTCACATCTAAGAGGGCCAGACCGATGGTAATGACAATGTAAATCACCACCATAATTTTCAACTGTGCCTGAAAATAGCCGCCCACCGCCTTTAAAATCTGGCTGTACATCTGCATAGTCTTCTCCCGGAAGGATGCCGGAAGATGAGCGGTTATCATTTCTACCAGCTTATCTCTGTCTGCAATAAAGAAATAAGTTGCTAACAGACCCATGACAATGTTGACTAACATATTTGGAATACTCCTGGCAATTCCGCTGATTGCCGTCACCGTAGGAGCATCCTCACCTGTTACTAACGTTCCGAGCATATCCTTTATCTCTACGCCGATTTCATGGATTTTGACATTATGCAGAAAAGGTATCTTGCTGATTGCCTTCTGGATACTGTCTGCCGCTGCTGCGATTTCTGTCTGAGCATTTGCTGTCATGGTAGGAAGATAATCAGCAAATCCCCGCAGACCCACAAGCAACGCCGCTCCTATACCGTAACACAACAATACCACCACTGCGATAACGGCAATAATAATCAGTACCGTACCATATTTACGCTTGATTTTTATTCTTTTTTCCAGAAAACGTACCAATGGATTCGCAATCAGAGACAGGACAAATCCTACCACAAACGGCATGAAAAATACCAGTATTCTCGGAAGTAAAAACACTATTATCAAAAGCAATGCCAGTGCAAACGCCAGATTGCAGAAAATTTTGCAGTATTTTGTTGACTGTTTCATGAATTTCCCACGCTTCTTTCTCTATTAAGATTTTTTTATTTTATCTCTCTCTAATCCCGCTGTCAATTACTGACCTGTTTGTTATTGAAACCCGGCAAAAACCTCTTACCGCTTATTTCTTACCACTTGCTGATTTTGGGTTTACATTTTTTTATTTTTCCGATAGGATAGGCACATGAGGGAGAGGTAACATGAAAATAAACATTGAATTTGACACATCGCTGACTGAAAATGAAATTACGATCCGCTGTGCCTCTTTGAATGAAGAAGTCCAAAAGCTTCAGGAGGTCATTTCAGACATTGCCCTTTATTCTAAAAAGTTCGTATGTTATCAGGGTGACACGGAATATTATCTTCCATCAGATGATATTCTCTTTTTTGAAACGGAGGCAGGAAGCATTCGGGTACATACAGCCGACCAGGTATACCTGACAAAGCTTAAGCTCTATGAATTAGAAGAAATTCTCCCGGGCGCATTCATGCGAGTCTCTAAGTCGACAATCCTGAACACGAACCATATTTACTCCATTACAAGGAATCTGACAGCTTCCAGCGTCGTTGAATTTCTCGGTACCCATAAGCAGGTCTATGTATCCCGCTATTACTATAAACCACTCAAATTTAAATTAGAAGAAAAGAGGAACAATTATGAAAAATAGAAACATTTTCTGGGGACTTATTTTTATCATTGCAGCCGCTTTTGTGCTGCTGAGTAATTTTAACTACTTCGAGGGCATCAATATCACGAAGATTCTGCTTACCATATTGCTGATATATTATATTATCAAAAATATCCCCAGCCGGAATTTTTACGGAATCTTAATTCCGATTGCATTTATCTGCATCTTATATGACGAGCTGCTGCATCTGACGGCAATTACACCGTTCCCGCTCCTTGCCGCCGCCATTTTCGGAAGTATCGGACTTTCCTTTATTTTTCCAAGGCAGCCGCACTTTCAATCAGATGCAGCCTTTGCATATAACGGTAAGGATACCGTTGACCACCTGAATGAATCAGATGTCAACTGCTGCGTTTCCTTTGCAGGAACCACAAAATACATTGACACACTGGATTTCCGCAGAGCTTATTTAAAATGCTCCTTTGGTTCTCTGAAGCTCTACTTCGACCATGCGCAGATCTCCGGCGATTCTGCTGAAATTTATGTAGAAAACGTCTTCGGGGAAACGGTACTGTATCTTCCGAAGGAATGGAATGTGGCGGTATCTGTAACGACTTCTTTTGGGGATATTGAAGAAATTCATAAGACGGCACTTCCTTCTGATGCCCTCCCGCGTGTTACGGTTTGCGGCAATATCAGCTTCGGAGATTGTAAGATTTATTATATTTAAGTTTTGTATGCAAAAAGAACGCCCGGAAAAATTCTGCAGGCGTTCTTTTCTATATTCCCATTTTCTATTTTGAACCATTCAATCTGCTGCGGATACTTTTTTTCACCTTTCCCCAAAACAATGCCCGATACTCAAAATATTTATCCGCATTTTTATCGTGAATCCACATATAATTGTGATCCTTTAAATTAAAAATACCTACCCTTACATATCTCCTAACATAAAGTTCATAATTTCCATCCTCGGACTGTAACGTTTTCGCAAAAAGCCAACTGCCCTTTACCGTTTTATAAATTTCCTGATACTGCTCATGTGAGGAAGCAGGCTGGATATAATGCTCTTCAAGCATACGGAGCATTTCCTCTAATGAGATATAAACCGTTTCCATATTCCTGCCCGTCATTTTATTTAAAATTCTGTCACTTATTGTTTTTCCCATAAAAACTCTCCTCTGATTGCTGTTCTCATCTATTCCTATTTAAAAAATATCATTTTTAGAATTGCCCACGGTATGAGTAACCATCCTAAAAATATTGCCATTGTAAACCTTGTTATAAACAGGCCATATAACGTGCCTACCCTGATTTTATTTGCATATATGGTTTCTCCTGCCGCCCAATATCCCGCAATAAGGTAAATCAAAAATAATATTTCTCCCATACTCTTTCCTCCTGTCCGTGTTCCTTTATTTGCTTTTTTATCTTAACACGACAGCATTCGCTAAATTTCCGAAAAAACCGGAAAATTATATGTTTTCTTATGATATAATATGTTTTTAAAGGGGGGGAGAATTGAAATGAATTATAAGAAATCCACAAACGAATTATTTGAAAATGCCAAAAAAGGAATCCAGCTTTCAAAGGAAAACCAGATTCCGGATTTATCCACTTATTTGATTCAGTTGTTAGAAAAATATAACTTAAACTGGAATTACGTTGCCGTTCATACCGGCATCAGCAAATCCCAGCTTTACTCCTTTACAAACTCAGCACACCCTTCTATCCCTTCCAGGAATCAACTGATTGCCATTATGTTTGTGATTGGCGCTACACTTCATGAAACACAAAATGCTTTAACCTATGCTGCTTACCGCGCACTCTATCCCAGAGACCCGCGGGACAGTATTATTATTTTTTATCTCAGCAAGAGAAACCGCCATAATGGAATTACTTTAGTAGACAATGCACTCTCAGACAATGGTTTCTGCACACTCTCTAAATCCCATCGGGAAAACACATGCTGACAGCATTTTTTCTATAACTGGCACAAATGCTGAAGAAGATACACAATGTTTCCAAAATCTTCCATCATATAAAATATCTTACGTATTCCGGGAAGCTTATCACTCCAATCTGCCCTAATATGAATGGTCTGCCTGGAAGTATCTGCCGTCACATAATAAATTCTCTTTTTAATCATCACCGTCAAATGACAATCATCCATATCTTCAAATTGCATTCCGTTTTTCAACAGATTCATATAAAGCTTTTCCCGCAGTTCCATAAAGCTTTGGCTATACGGGTAGTAAAATTCGATTTTTTCCAATCGGTTCTTAAAATACAGACCCACAATGATACTGTATGGAATATAACCTAAAATTATCCAGCCGCAGCCAAACCATATCCATACTGCAGCAATAAACAAGCTTACCACCAAAACCACATAGATTGGTATTTTTACAGGTTCCGGTTTTTCCAAAAACGTATTGGCGTAATCTATTTGATACTCTTCTTCCATAAAGTGCAAAAAAGAATCCGCTGTTTTATTACTGGTTTTTTTCTGATAACCAGTATAAGGCTGATATGCCCGGCGCAAATCTGATATGAATGCATATACATTGCGATACCGTTCATCCTGCTCTAACCGGATGCATCTTTTTACAATATATCTTAAAGTGCCGTCCTCTATCCCGTCGACACCTTCTCTTCCTTTTCCTGTCAGCATCTGACACAATAAAATGCCTGCTGCGTAAATGTCCGTTGACGGATCTGATGCAGAAAATCCCCACTGTTCCGGTGCTGCATATCCCACTGTTCCAAGGGTTGTCGTATCCTTAATGCATCCTTCTTTTATCCAATGGTGATTCTCAAAATCTACCAGATATACCCTAAGGCTTCCCTCTTTTACACTTAACATAATATTATTGCCGGAAATATCCCGGTGTACAAATCCAATTTTATGGCAGGCTTCCAATGCATTACAAAGCTGCAGCATAATTTCCAGACATTCCTTTGAAGACAGCTCTTTCTGTTTCATCCGAAGGATTTCCATAAACTTTCCGATCGTAATCCCCTTCACAAATTCCATCTCAACAATAACCCGTTCCCCCAGCCTTGCAACATCTGTTACCTTTACGATGTTGGGATTATTTTCATATTGAAGTGCCCGATATAACTGTATGTCTTCAAATGGAATTTCTTTTATAACCCGAACAGGTGCAGACTGTAAGGGTTGGTTTTTATAAATGTACCAGATGACCGGGTGACTGGTATTTTGTACTCTCCTTAAATTGTATTTTTTCAATTCTCTTTCGTCAAAATAGTTTATCATTTTTTTATTAGCTTCCTGGCAATAAACAGTCCGACAAATACAAATATTGAAGATACAATTACATTTAATACCGCTTCCGACACCGTCTCATCCATAATTGCCTGCGCAGGAATCTCGTGGAATATGACGGGCAGTTCAGATGCTATATCATACATGGCATGATAAAATGCAACCACCCAAATATTATGGGACCTTAAATATAATGCTCCCAAAAAGATACCTATAAATGTTGCATAAAATACCTGATCAATGGTTTCATTTACCAACTGCGGTGCGGAAAATAAATTTAATAAATGTACCATTCCAAATAAAACAGAGGATATTACGATAGCTGTCATTTTACTTTTGAATTGATGCTCCTACATTTTTTTCAAAAGTATATTCAATATAAGACCCCGGAAAAGAAATTCTTCAAATACTCCAATAAATATCTGCTCGATAATCACCAAAAAAATGAAATACATTGACGGCATGACGGACGGTAATCTGCAGTCACAAGTATGGAATCTGCCAGATTATTTAAAGTGGCTAACATCATAAACCCGCCTATGATTAAGCCCTGAAAGAAATTTTCCTTTTTTATCCCGAAACTCTCTATGTCAAAAAACTTATTATAAAGTACAACAATTCCAATACTCGCTGCGATTCTTCCCAGCGTTTCGGCTAACCTTTGTTCTGCCTGAATATACAAAAAAAATTCCTGTATGACATTATATACGGCAAAACTGACAATGATTGCCAATATGCAGAATACCACCGTATAAAACCAGTTTTTCATAACTATCTTTTTCATTTACATCTCCCCTTGATATATTTAAAAACCTTAAACCAATAAGTCCCCTGCAAATCCGGCTGTCCCGGATAACCGAATTTTGCACCTGTAATATCCCTTTACGGCTGTTAAAATTGCTCCCTTCTCTCTGCTCTATGAGTAGTTTATATAATTATTATAGCCATTTTTTTATCGTTTGTATAATGCTTTTTCTATAATAATTATTAAGTTTTCATCACTGATTCTTTAACTACTAACTTTTATATCCTATAGGAGCATGTACTTTTGAAATGGGATGGACACCAAAGGAAATATTTCTTTAGATCAGGCTTTAGAACGGAGTCAAAAGTAAGTATTTTTCGAAGTGACTCCGGAATCCGAAACAAACAAAAAAGCCCGGAATCCTCATAATTCAAAGGATTCCGGTGCCCCTGCCAAGAAGTCGATGCGACAGGATTTGAACCTGCGGCCTCTGCGTCCCGAACGCAGCGCTCTACCAA
>CAYWXJ010000034.1:0-18260 GCA_964462405.1 uncultured Eubacterium sp. | reverse complement strand
TTACAACAAAAAATATGCCGTATTTATGCGGCTTTTGGCGTTTCGCAAACGCCTACTTAGATTTTAAACAAAAAGGAGAATTTCAAATATGAAAATTGCTTTAATTAATGAAAACAGCCAGGCAGCAAAAAATGATATGATCTTTAAATCTTTAACGAAAGTAGCAGAACCAATGGGATATGAAGTATTTAATTACGGAATGTATCAGGCGGATGATGCGGCGCAGCTTACCTATGTTCAGGTGGGGATTTTAGCGGCAGTTCTATTAAATTCCGGTGCAGCAGACTATGTGATTACAGGCTGCGGAACAGGAGAAGGTGCAATGCTTGCTTGTAATTCCTTCCCGGGGGTTATCTGCGGACATGTAGAAGATGCATTGGATGCATACACATTTGCCCAGATCAACGATGGAAATGCCATTGCGATTCCCTTTGCAAAAGGCTTCGGCTGGGGCGGAGATTTGAACTTAGAGTATATCTTTGAAAAATTGTATGCAGAAGAGAGCGGACAGGGTTATCCAAGAGAACGTGCAGTACCGGAAAAAGCAAACAAGAAAATTTTAGATGAAGTAAAGAAAGTGACATATCAGGATATTAACGTTATCTTAAAATCCATGGACAGAGAGCTGACGAAAGGTGCGTTATCCACAGAAGGATTTGATAAATATTTCTGGGATAACTGTAAAGATGAAACGATTAAAGCGACCGTAAAAGAAATCCTGGGTAAATAAATTGCAGCAAGGGGAAGTAAGTGCCATAGACGGCATTTGCTTCCTTTTTTTGGTGGCTATAATTTTATTAACCATGGAAACTCTTGAAAAAAATTCTCTGCCTTGTTACAATCGTCTAATGACAACTGTATGCGTAACAGGCAAAGGAGATTGTACCCCATGAATGAAGAATCTTATCTGACCCTGGTAATTGGGGCATTACATCAGAAAATCAAAGAAATTGATACAAAGATAGCAGGCAATGAAAAAGACATTGAGAGTATGCATGATTATTTTTGGGAGAACTATACTGAATTTGATGAATATGGCTATGAAATTTATGATAACAGCAATGCCTTAAAGAGTAGAATGAAGGAGCAGAACGAATATGCGAAAGCGCGTGTCCGTTATGAGAAAATGCTGGATTCGCCTTATTTTGGCAGAGTGGATTTCTGCTATGAAGGTGAGGATGCACCGGAAACCTACTATATCGGAATTGCAAATCTTGCGGAGGGCAGGGCGGCAGACCCATATGTTTTTGACTGGCGTGCTCCGGTATCGGGACTTTTCTATGATTATGACAAAGGGGCGGCGCAATTTGAAGCTCCTGCCGGAATCCTAACCGGGGAGATTACGAAGAAGAAACAGTATAAGATAAAAAATGGGAAAATGATATATGTGCTGGAAAATGATATGAATATTGATGATGAGATTTTGCAGCAGGCATTGTCGGAACATGCAGATGCCAGCCTGAAGAGCATTGTCACCACCATACAAAAGGAACAGAATCACATTATCCGGGATACCAGTCATCGGATTCTTGCAGTACAGGGCTGCGCTGGAAGCGGCAAGACCTCCGTAGCATTGCACAGAATTGCCTATCTGCTGTATCATAACAGGAAAAATTTAAGTGCTGCGCAGATTTTGATTTTATCCCCGAACAGCATTTTTGCAGATTACATTTCCAGAATCCTGCCGGAATTGGGGGAAGAAAATATTTGTGAGATGACATTGGACGATTTTGCGTACCGGGAGCTTTTGCCTTACGGAGAAGTAGAAGACCGTTATGATGAAATGGAGAAGTTACTCCATGCGGATGCGCCGGAGGAATATTTTTTGACGTACTCCTTAAAGCGGTCTACGAAAGAGGCATTTTATAAGCAGACAAAAGAGTATGCAGAGGAATTAAACGGATTCATTTTAAGTTTAGAATGGGAGCTGATGAATTTTAAGGATTTCCATTATAAGAAAATGGAGCTTTCAGAAACTGAAATTTCCAATCTGTTTTATGAAAAATTAGCGGATGCTCCTATCTTGAGCCGTATGGAAAAAATCGGAGAATATCTGATTGACGCCGAGGAAACTCTGCGGAATAAGAACATGGACGAGGAAGAAAAGCAGGAGATTTTTGACCGTTTAAACCGGATGTATGAAACGAGAAATCTTTTAGAGCTGTATCAGCGGTTTTTAGAGGCAAGCGGAAGAGAAGCGATGGATACATCAGATGAAATCCTGCGCTATGAAGATGTATATCCGCTTTTATATTTAAAATATGCAGTGTCAGAGCCGCCGAAATGCAGAGAGGTAAAACATCTTGTGATTGATGAAATGCAGGATTACTCCTATTTGCAATACGTTCTGTTGGCAAAGATGTTTCGCTGTCCTATGACGATTCTTGGGGACAGGGTTCAGACCATGGCGGAAAAGCAGCAGGATGTACTCTCGTTTTTACCGAAGATTTTTGGGAAAGATGTGCACCGGGTCTATTTGAATAAGAGCTATCGTTCTACCTCTGAAATTACTGAATTTGCAAATCGGCTGATGGAAGAAACAGGCGTGCAGACAGTGGAACGGCATGGAGAAGCCCCGCAGGTGGTAACGTGTGCAGGAGCGGATGCTATGTATATAAAGATAGCAGAGGATATTGGCAAGGAGCAGGAGGCAGACACCATCGCGGTACTCTGTTTAGATGCAGACAGTGCGAAGACCGCAGCAGATGAATTACGGAGAAAATTATCCGGTCAGAGGGAAGTGACGCTTCTGACGAAAGACAGTATGAAATTCAGGAAGGGAATTTCCGTGATGCCCTTTTATCTGGCGAAGGGACTGGAATTTGATACAGTGTTTGTGCCAAATCTACAGGATTATGTGACGCCGCTGCATAAGCAGGCACTTTATATTAATGCCACCAGGGCACTGCATGTGCTGCGGTTATACGAGGTGAAATGAGAGCGCTGACGGGTGTGAACAGTATAACAAATGAGATGGAGTAATGAAATGAAACGAATTATAGTAGTAGAAGACGATAGAGCATTATCCAATGGTATCTGTATGGCGTTAAAATCAGAAGAATTCACATTTTTTCCCTGTGAGAGTATAGGCGAAGCAAGAAAAATTTTGGCAGAAGAGAACTGTGACCTGATGATTTTAGATGTCAATCTGCCGGATGGAAACGGCATGGAATTTTTAAAGGAAATCCGAAAGGATTCTTTGATGCCGGTCATCCTGTTAACAGCCAATGATATGGAAACAGATATTGTTGCAGGGTTAGAATCCGGTGCGGACGATTATGTGACAAAACCATTCAGTCTTGCAGTTCTGCGGGCGCGAGTGAATACACAGCTTCGGAAACATCAGACAGGAAAAAGTGAAGTAATCCGTATGGACGATTTTTCTTTTGATTTTTCTAATATGAAATTTTTCCGGGGCGAAGAGGAAATCGAATTAAGCAAAACGGAGCAGAAATTATTAAAACTTTTAGTGAGCAATCCCGGAATCACTTTGGAACGGGGAACGATGGTGGACAGAATCTGGACGGACGGAGCAGACTATGTGGATGAAAATGCACTGTCTGTAACGGTAAAACGTTTGCGGGGAAAATTAGAAGAACATCCGGCAAAACCCGACTATATTAAAACGGTGTACGGCATCGGTTATGTATGGGCGGTGAAGTAATATGAAAGAAATCGGAGGTTTTTTATTTATCGCAGCAGTTGCTCTGCTTTTACTGACGGCAGCCTGGGCATGGTATGAAAAATACCGTATCCGTAAAATCATGGAACATATGAACCGGATGTTAGAGGATGCGGCAGGAGGTAACTTTAAAGAAGAGGTTTATGATGAAAGTATGCTTTCAGCCGTAGAAACAAAGCTGGCGGAATACCTGTCAGCGTCTAAGGTTTCAGCGCAGAATCTTTCTGAGGAAAAAGAAAAAGTCAAGGAACTGATTGCAGATATTTCCCATCAGACAAAAACTCCGATTGCCAATATTCTGCTCTATGCTCAATTATTAGAAGAAAAAGAACTGCCCGAAGACAGTCGGGAATGTGTTGCGGAGTTGAGTCATCAGGCAGAAAAACTCAATTTTCTAATCGGTGCCTTAGTGAAAACTTCCCGTTTAGAAACAGGTATTTTTGTGCTTCATCCGCAAACAGCCTCCGTTGCTTCCCTGTTAGAAGAGGTCGTTGCCCAAATATTGCCGAAAGCAGAAAAGGCAAATCTCTCCGTTGTGTATATTCCTGAAAAACTTCATGCCTGTTTTGATAAAAAATGGACGGTGGAAGCCATTTATAACATTGTGGATAACGCTGTAAAGTACACGCCGGAGGGTGGAAAAATCACGATTTATGCTGTGGATACGGAAATGTTTGTCAGGATTGATATAACCGACACCGGAATTGGAATTTCAGAAAGTGAAACTGCGAAAATCTTCCGCAGATTCTACCGTTCCTCTGTTGTCAGTGAACAGGAGGGCGTTGGCATCGGACTGTATTTGAGCAGGCAGATTATTACAGAAGAGAGTGGGTATATTAAGGTAAAATCAGAAGTGGGAAAAGGAAGTACATTTTCTGTGTACCTTCCGGCGGTTAAATAAATCTTACAACTCTGTTAGATTTACCTGCCCCGTGGAAAGAATGTAGAAAGATTTATGCGTTAAAGTCTGTACCATAGAAAACAATAAAGTCAGGAGGAAACAGTATGACAATATTAGAAACGAAAAATCTGAAAAAAGTATATGGTACAGGCGATACCGCAGTGCATGCTCTGCGTGACGTCAGTCTGACCGTAGAGAAAGGAGAATTTGTGGCGGTGGTAGGAACTTCCGGCAGCGGAAAATCCACATTGCTGCATATGTTAGGCGGTCTGGACCGACCGACTTCAGGGGAAGTGAAGGTAGACGGAAAATCCATTTTTTCTTTAAAAGATGAAGAACTTACCATTTTCCGACGCAGAAAAATCGGATTTATTTTCCAAAATTATAATCTGGTTCCGGTGTTAAATGTCTATGAAAACATTGTACTTCCCATTCAGTTAGACGGAAATGAACCGGACGAATCCTATGTGAAGTTGATTATTCAGACACTTGGCATGGAAAGCAAGCTGAACAATCTGCCGAATAATCTTTCCGGCGGTCAGCAGCAGCGTGTAGCGATTGCCAGAGCGCTTGCGGCGAAACCGGCAATTATTTTGGCAGATGAGCCTACCGGAAATTTAGACAGCCGAACCAGTCAGGACGTTATGGGACTTTTAAAAGTGACAAGTCAGAAATTCGGTCAGACCATTGTGATGATTACCCACAACGAAGAAATCGCCCAGCTTGCCGACCGTATCATCCGCATAGAAGACGGCAGTATTTTAGGAGGTGAGTAATCATGATCCGGGTAAAGAATCAGAAAGTGATTGCCAACCTTTCTAAAAAGAGTTTAAAAGCCAACCGGGTCCGTAATGCGATTGCGGTGTTTGCCATTGCGCTGACTACACTTTTATTTACCGCACTGTTCACCATTGCAGGAACGATTTTAAACTCTTTTCAGCAGGAAACTTTCCGTCAGGTAGGCGGTGATATGCATGGAACTTTTAAAGATTTAACTTTAGAAGAAAAAGAGATATTAGAAAAGGATTCTGTAATTGTAAAATCCGGTTCCCGTCTGATGCTGGGCATGGCATCGGGAGAGCAGTTTCGGAAAGTACATGCAGAATTGTCATACATGGATGAAAATTGTGCAAAGGGATATTTCTGTACACCAAAGAAGGGAAGGCTGCCGAAGGAAAATACGAAAGAAATTGCCTGTGATACCAGAATCCTTCAGTGTGCAGGCGTAGAACCGGAAATCGGCGCTGAAGTAAAACTTACTTATGTTGTAGATGACGGAATCGATCAGAAGGAAAAAACAGATACCTTTACACTGGTAGGCTGGTGGGAATATGATCCGGCAAATATGGCAAGTATGGGAATCCTGCCAAAATCTTATGTGGATGAAATCGTAGCTGAATATCCCCGTGTCAATGATATGGGGACAATAGGAAGATGGGATTTGAATGTCTATCTGAAAAGCAGTATGCACATTGAAGATGATTTAAGGGGAGTTCTTGACCGCCATGGTTTTCAGGAAGAGGATGCACAGAAGGACAATTATATTGCCATCGGTGTCAACTGGGCATATGCGGGAGCACAGATGTCTGACAGTGCTGATGTGGGAACTGTTTTTGCGATTGCAGTATTGCTGATACTGATTATTTTGACAGGTTATCTGATTATTTATAATATTTTTCAGATTTCAGTCAGCGGAGATATTCGTTTCTATGGATTATTGAAAACCATTGGAACTACCGGAAAGCAGCTTCGCCGGATGATTCGCAGAGAAGCGCTGTTGTTGTCTGCACTTGGTATTCCTATCGGACTGGTGCTTGGTTATCTGACAGGTGCCGTATTAGCTCCGGTAGTTATGTCAACTTTATCGATGAAGAAAACATATTTTACAATGAGTCCATGGATTTTTGTGGGAGCAGCCGTTTTTTCACTTGTAACCGTGCTGTTATCCTGCGCAAAACCCGGACGGATTGCAGCAAAAGTGTCGCCTGTAGAAGCCGTTCGCTATACAGATGCCAAAGTAGGGAAAAAACAGCAAAAGAATGGAAAATCCGGCGGAAAGATCGGAAAAATGGCAATGGCAAATCTGGGGCGTAACAAAAAGAAAACAGTTTTGGTCGTGTCATCTCTGACATTAGCAGTGGTACTGCTGCAGGCAACCTATATGTTTGCCAACGGATTTGATATGGATAAATATCTTCGGACATGGGTTGTTTCAGACTTTATTGTAGGAGATGCCGGTTATTTTCAGACCGGATCGGGTTTTGAACTTTCGGAAGATACAGCAGTGCAGGAAGAGGTGATTCAGGCAATCGGGGATGCCGGAGAGATTACGGAGGGCGGACGTATTTATGGAAAAAGCGGAAGTGCGATGGAATTCATAACGGAAGAACAATATCGCAAAGAGTGGGGGAGCTGGATGAGCAGGGAAGAAATAGATTCCATGCTGCAATGGGAAGATTGGGATGAGAAAGGAAATGTAAGTGACAGAGTACAGTTGTATGGAATGGAAGATTATCCCTTAAGCCAGCTAGAAGTGTTTGACGGCGATTTGTCTGATATATTTGATCCGGATAAAAATGCAATTGCCGCAGTCTATCTTCAGGACGACTATGGAAATCCGGAAGAAGATTCCCAGTGGGCAAAGGTGGGGGATACCGTTTCTGTCCGTTATGTGGATGAATGGGAATACAGGGATGATAAGACAGGAGAGATTATTCCGGAAGAAAAGATTGATAATTATGAGGGAGCATATACGTCTACCGCGGCAAAATACCGGGATGTGGAATATCAGGTAGTTGCCTGTGTTACCATGAAAAATGCCATGAGTTACCGTTATTTTGGTTCTTATGAGTTTGTGCTGAATGCAGATGTGTTTCAGAGGGATTCCCATACAGGCGATGTGATGACGTATCTCTTTAATACGACAGAAGAGAGCAATGACGCTATGGAGGATTTCCTGAAAAATTATACGGAAAACATCAATCCTCTGCTGGATTACGAATCGAAACAGAGCTATGTAGAGCAGTTTAATGGTTTCCGAAATATGTTTTTACTGTTAGGCGGAGCCCTTAGTTTTGTAATTGGAGTGGTTGGAGTACTGAACTTTTTTAATGCGGTATTGACTTCGATTTTTTCCAGAAAAAGAGAATTTGCCATGCTACAGTCTATCGGCATGACAGGGGCGCAGTTAAAGCAGATGTTAATGTGTGAAGGATTATTTTATGCATTCTTTGCAATAGTATTATCTCTTTTGCTCAGCCTGGCGATGGGACCGGTAATTGCAAATGTGGTGGGAAGTATGTTCTGGTTCTTTACTTATCGGTTCACGATTCTTCCGGTGCTTATAATGGTTCCGGTGTTTGTGATGCTGGGAATTGTATTACCGCTTTTGAGTTATAAAAAAGTGTCAAGGCAGACGATTGTAGAACGGCTGCGGGAGAGTGAGTAGCAGCAGATAAAATTGTATGACGAGAACAGACGGTAAATGTTCCGGAGAGGAGCGGTCATCTATAAAGCGTTTATGGATGACCGTTCTTTATCTTTGTTACAGTGATATTGTACAAATTGTAGCTATATGATTTAATTTTATTGACACTGAAAATTTCACATACTATAATAAACACAATCACATTTTTTATAAAAATCATATTTTAGCAGTATAAATATATGAAGCAGCGAATAAAATAGAAGAGATTGAGAATAATCAGAAACAAGCAGAATAGATAAAAGAAGAGGGAAAAAATATGTGCTTTTACATTGGGATTGAAGATTTGGCGGCAAATGCCCTGATTGAAATATTAAAAACCAAAGAAGAAGAAAATCTCAGCCAGTATAGTGTGACTTTAGCTGAATTAGAGAAGTATGGTGCACAGGTAATTCGCTATCTCAATGAAAAGGGAGAAAAGGCAGTTCTTATTTTGTCACGAGAAAATACAACCATGATGTTCAGAAATTATTCGGATTTTTTTGAAGAGATAGAAACGGAAAAGGGAATTGCCATATCATTAAGGAAAGGAAAGACAGTTTCCGATTTGGTAAGAAAATTCAGGACATATTTGGCACTTGATGTGATGATGGCATTTATGGATACGGAAACAGTACAGGTATTGAAGACAAATAATGGATAAAAGATTAAAAGATCCCATATATGGTTATATTGAAATACCAGTGGAATATATGACAAATGTTATTGATACAGCAGTTTTTCAGCGATTGCGCAGAATTTTACAGACTAGCTACGCACCGCTTTATTCTTCTGCGGTTCACAATAGATTTGTACATTCCATTGGTGTTTTTCATTTGGGCAGAATTGTGGTAAAACAATTAAAAAAAGAAATTTTAGAGAAAGGATTTTTGCCTCAGGAAAAAGTGAGCAATTATTCTCAAATATATCAGCTTGCATGTCTTTTACATGATGTAGGGCACGCTCCGTTTTCACATACGGGAGAAGGATTTTATAAGACAGCTACATATAGTTCCGGTGAACTGCATAGAGAATTGCTTGAACTTGTTGGAAGCAAAGATTTAAAAAAAGACATTCCAATAGAGGAATCGAGAGCGGCGGCACCCCATGAGATTATGAGTTGTATTGTTGGAATCAAAGAATTTGGTTCTCTTTTGCAGGATTGTGCATCCAGAGAATTTTTTGCAAGGTGTATTACAGGATATCGTTATTTGGAAGAAAATAAAGAAAACGATATTAAGAATTGCTTTATATCAATGTTGAATTCAAAAGTAATAGATGTGGACAGATTAGATTATCTGATTAGAGATGCTTACATAACTGGATTTGAAACGGTAAATATTGATTATGTCAGATTATTGGGGGCACTTACAATAGTGTGTCACGATGGGAGATATCAGATTGCCTACCGGAAAGATGCCCTTAGTATTATTGAAAATGTGGTGTATGCACATGATGCGGAGAAAAAATGGATTCAAAATCATCCGGTAGTACTGTATGAATCCTATTTAATACAACACATTGTAAAACATTTAAGTGAGAATTTGGATGAAGAAAAGAAAAAACTTTTTTCTATGGAGGCATTAAGCAGAGAGGGAGTTGAATTCAAAAATGGAATCAAAGTTTCTCTTTTGTGTGATGATGATATCATTTATTTGTTTAAAAATGTTTTTCAGGATGAAACAAGCATGGAATATTTTGAAAGAGAAAACAGAAGACATCCAGTGTGGAAATCTGAGGCGGAGTACAATGCTTTTATTAATGAAATGAGTAAAAGCGGAATCATTAAAGAAAGAATTTTGGGATGCTTAAAATCTTTTGTCGGTGGAAATCAGGAGGATATGCAGGCTCCGGTTATTATTAATGAAAAGCTGGTACATAAATTGGAAGAAGAATTGAAAATTTCTGAGAATATGTTTGCTACAACAGAAGATAAAATGTCAAAAAAATCAATAAAAGAGCAGCAAAAGGGTACACGGAGTAAATTGAACTTATGCAAATATCTGGTAGAGTATGCAAAACAGAATAATTTTAAGGACGATTTTATCATTATAAAAGCAAATATGTTTAACAGCAATTTTTCAAAAGATGAGATTACAAAGATGCTGATTGTTTTTTCACAGGAAGACGAAGAAATCGTAAAAACTCTTTCTGATGTTTGTAAAACATTAAAAGCAGAATCAATTGATGAAGAATTTTACTATCTTTATTATAGAGAAAATGATGGCAATAAAATTGAAGCAAAAGAAGAGTTTTGTCATGATTTGTATTATGCGGTTGTTAGTGGTGGATGAAAACAGATAATAGAAAGGAATCCTATCCATGACCATAGAAGAAGTAAACCGGCGGCTGGATGCTCTTGCCGAGGAAAAAAATGCAAAACGCAACAGCAGTATTACGCCCGGTTCTAAGCCTATACTTGGTGCAAGAATACCGGATTTGCGGAAACTGGCAAAGCAGATTGCAAAAGAAAATTATGGGGAGTTTTTAGAACAGTGCCCGGATGATTATTTTGAACAGCAGTGCCTGCAGGCATTTGTGTTGGGCTATGCCAAAGACGATATAGAAACGATATTAGCTTATGCAGACCGGTTTATTCCTAAGATTCAGGACTGGGCAGTCAATGACAGTTTTTGTCAGACTTTTACCATAGCAAGAAAATACAGAGAAAGAGTATGGGAATGGCTGATGCCCTATGGAGAGAAGCAGGAGGAATATTCACAGCGGGTTGTGGCAGTTCTTTTGATGAGTCATTTTCTGGTAGATGAATATATTCAGCAGGTACTGGATGTGATGAATCAGCTTACCTGTGATGCCTACTATACAAAAATGGGTGTGGCGTGGTGTGTGGCAACTGCCTACGCAAAATATCCAAAAGAAACTTATGAATTTTTGCTGGATAATTTTTTGGAGGACTGGACTTATAATAAATCCATTCAGAAGATGATAGAATCTTTTCGGGTTTCCCAGGAGGATAAAGAAATGCTTCGGGGGATGAAACGCCGTTAATGCAGCTTATAGGCAATTTGAAAAAAGTCTTTTGACTTTGACGTTGTGTCAAGATATATCCTCGTATTACCAGGAGGTAAGACATATGGAGTATAGTATTCGTAAATTATCGAAATTAGCAGGCGTAAGCGCACTTAAAGAACATCTCCTGGAATTGGAAGAACAGAGAAAACATACGGAGAGGAAACAATCAATGCCTCGAATCAGAAAATATTAAATATGTCACAGGAGGAATGGACGGATTTTAAGAGCAGGCGATCTGCCATTAGGCGGTTGCATTTACGGAAGAATCGTGTTAAACTAATAAAAGAAATAAACCGAATTTATACAGAAATTCTGTATGGCAGATCGGCAGGAGGTGTATACGATGGATATTCCCGGATTATCAATGGCATTGGCACAGACAAAGGTACAGAGCGATTTCAGCGTAGCAATGTTAAGTAAGGCAATGGATATGGGAGAAACGCTTGGGGAAGGCATGGTAGAGATGTTGGATGCTGCTGCAATGGAGCGTTCCGTAACACCTTACATTGGCAGTAATATTGATGCTTACGTTTAAGCGGCAGGAACAGGATTGCGGGCAGATTTATCTGCCCGTAATTTTTTCGTTGCCCAGGCATCCGGAGGTAGCTGCCAGCGACAGGTCCCGTAGGTTGCCCAAGCATCCGGAGAGAGCTGCCACCTGCAGAAAAGGAGACATAGGTGATAAGAACGGCATATTATCCATTTTTATATGGTATCTTAGAAATAGATTACGAAGAGTCAGGGATTGTCCGTTTGGGGCGGACACAGAAAGAAGATGGGAAACACCAGCCATCAGCTCTCTCTGACAGGGTATTTGCACAGATAGAGGAATATTTAAACGGCAGTCGAAAGAACTTTGATTTTCCCTATTTGCTAAAAGGAACCGATTTTCAGAAAAAGGTCTGGCAGGAGCTTTGCCAGATTCCATATGGAGAAACGCGCTGCTACAAAGACATTGCCGCAGCCATAGGAAACCACGCCGCCAGCAGGGCAGTGGGTATGGCGTGTAGCAAAAATCCAATCTGGATTGCAGTTCCCTGTCACAGAGTTATAGGGTCAGACGGCGTGCTGACCGGTTACGCAGGCGGACTTCCTATGAAGCAGGAATTGCTTTCCTTAGAAAGGCGTTTCAGTGGGAGCATTTTAGTATTCAATCATTTATATGGAAAGAAAAGTGAAGCGTCCTCGAAAATCCGCTATTTTTAAAGGAACGGCTTGTTATAATGAAGTAAAAGCAAAAACCCCGAACCAAACCGCAGACGAGTTAGAGGAAGAAAGCCGAAAGTTATAAGGACAAATTCTCTTTTTTATTAGGCTTCTGTGAGACTGCGGAGCCTGCAAATATCCGTTGCGGCTTCCTTACACCTGTCCGCATTTTTACAGAATAGTTTGACTGCAATTTCAATGGCAACAGGGGAAAGAGAGGTGTTTCCCTGAAGGAAAGCGGCATCCGCTGTGGTCATATGTCCGTTTATAAAATCGGAAACTGCAGAATTTAATTTGTGAAAATAATCGATCAGACTGTGATAGTCCCGGAACACATCTAAAATGCAATGTCCATATGCTTCGTCTTCAAAACTGCAGGTGGAGATAATCTGCATACAAAGCCTTAACTCCCCGGTCACATCGGAAGCCTCCATCAGCACATCCGGACGTTTCTGGTAACATTCTAAAAAGCAGTTGCCCGCTGCTTCATAATCTCTGCTTTCAAAGAAAGCAGCTAATTGTTCTTTTAACTTTCTGGTTTCATATTTTTCTCCCACCATACCTACCATACATTCATAGACGGAGAGCTTGTTATAAGAAATCCATACTGTCTGGAGAAATTCCGAAAGAAATCCGAACAGCCGCTTTTGATAGTCATTATATCCGGTAAAATCCGTCCTTTTCTGCACTTCAAATAGAATGTCAAAAAGCCAGGAACAGTAGCAGTCAAAAAGCTCCTTAGAAGTAATAAAAATATTTCCGAAGTAAGTATGAGGACCGTGCACCAGTTTCTCAAAAGTATTCCAATACTCCGGATATTTTTCCTTTAATACTTCTCCGGTGGTAATTAAATCCTTGCTGTGATGGTTTTCACGAAATCCTTCGTAATAGGAACAGGTCAGGGTCAGCAGCTTTGTTGTCACGATGTCATATTTTTCTAACAGCTTTTGTAACTGTGCTTCAGTAAAAACAGAACCGTTTTCATTCAGCAGATAACGCCTGTAGTGGCAGACGCCGATAACATCTGCCTGGCTGTAATTTTTCCAAATCCAGTACAATCCGGTCAATTCACAAAAATAAGGGTTTAATCCGGAAATGGAATCTCCCGTATCATCACCCCAAAAACCAAAATCTTCCGCGCCTGCGCGTCCGACATGAAGCGGAACATACATGGAATCTTTCGGAGGAGTGAAAGGTTTATGGGTTATGGTAAAAATCTTAATGGACATAATGAATCCTTTCCTTAATGGGTGGTTATATTTTATAAATTCAGAGTATCGGGAAGCAGCAGGATTGTCAAATGGAATTTATAAAAAATTTATTTGTCAGTCTTGGCATTCTAACTTGTTGGCACTATACAAAATTGCAGTGCCTATGCCCCGGAATGTGACTGTGAACAGCAACAAAATATCCGATTTTTTCATTACTCAGTAACCCGGCTTCATGATGGCTGGTAACAGTTCAGCCTTTCGGCTTCACTGTTACTGAATCCGTCCATTTAAAGTTGCCTACGGCAAGGGGCGGATTCACGCTCGGAAAAATCTACATATTCTTACGGGCTTTGCAGCAAGTGCAAAGTCCTACGCTGAACTGTTACGATGGCTGAACAAAATGAAAAAGAATTGATTGACCACATCCGGAAGAAATGCTATAATATCGCCAAATAACAACATAAAGAAACATAGAGTGAACAACGCACAGATGATGTGAAGATAAGTACAATCGGTTCACGAAGGGGTACACCACCGCGGGTGTACTTTTTCGTGAACCTTTTTTTTGTATCAGAAAATCTTCGGACGGCACGAACAGGGCATCCGCTATGTCTCATGCCCGCATAAATGGAGGATGGGAAGCGAATATGGCTTGCCCGCTTGATTCCTGCCGTACATCCGGGCCGCCTATGTACCATACACAGAAAGGAGTTTACCATGACACTTACCGTAAACGGAAAAACCATGCAGTACAAAGAACCACTGACCATTACCGCTCTTTTAGAAGAAGCAGGCTACAAAGAAGTCTACGTTGCCATAGAATTAAACGAGGAAATCATTCCCAGAAATAATTTTAAGACCCATCGGTTAAAAGAAGGCGATGTGGTTGAAATCGTAACCTTCATGGGCGGCGGCAGCCGGGAGCATCAAAAGACGGCAGAAGATTCCGGCAGAGAAGACACCTGGACTTTAGGCGGGCATACCTTTACCTCCCGTTTTATTTTAGGCTCCGGAAAATATTCCTTAGACCTGATTCAGGCAGCCGTAGAACATGCCGGAGCAGAAATCATCACCCTGGCACTGCGCCGTGCTTATCAGGGCGGTATGGCAAATATCATGGATTACATACCTGATGGCGTGACATTGCTCCCGAATACCTCCGGCGCAAGAAATGCAGAGGAAGCCGTGCGGATTGCAAAGCTTTCCAGAGAAATCGGCTGCGGCAATTTTGTAAAAATCGAAGTCATTCGGGATTCGAAGTATTTGCTGCCGGATAACCAGGAAACCATTCGGGCAACGAAGATGCTTGCAAAGGAAGGCTTTGTCGTTATGCCTTATATGTATCCGGATCTAAATGTGGCAAGGGATTTAAAAGAAGCGGGAGCTGCCTGTATCATGCCTCTTGGCGCGCCGATTGGCTCTAATAAAGGTCTTTGCACGAAGGATTTCATCAAAATCCTCATAGAAGAAATCAATCTGCCGGTTATTGTGGATGCAGGCATCGGCTGTCCGTCACAGGCATGTGAAGCTATGGAAATGGGAGCTGCTGCAGTAATGAGCAACACTGCCATTGCCACCGCCGGAAATATCCCGTTGATGGCAGAGGCTATGAAAGGAGCTATTATTGCCGGAAGAAAAGCATATTTAGCAGGCAAAGGGAGAGTTATAGAGTCCGGTGCACAGGCATCTTCACCATTGACCGGATTTTTGCATGAGTAGCAGGTCGGTACAGTCTTTGCACCACAGCAGGTATACCTGCGGGATTCTTGAATATCAGGATAAAGGAGCGGAATATGAGCACCAAAGTAAATGAAAGTATTTTAAACGACGAAATACGGGAACACCAGAAGGAAAACCGTATCGATCACATGACCTATCTGCCGGGAATGGAAGTCATTGACTCCGACATACCAAAGAGGGTCATAAAAGCTATGGAGGAATATGAGTATAGCAGCTATACGGCAGCAGATGTAAAGGCTGCATTAGCCCATGAGGTCTGTACGGTTGAAGACTTTAAAGCCCTGCTGTCCCCGGCGGCGGAGCCTTATTTAGAGGAGATTGCCCGAAAAGCCCAATGCGAGACCAGAAAGCATTTCGGCAATTCTGTTTATATGTTTACGCCAAGTTATATCGCTAACTATTGTGAAAATTATTGTATTTATTGCGGCTTCAACTGCCACAATAAGATTCACCGGGCAAAATTAAATGAAGTACAGATAGAAGAAGAAATGAAAATCATCTCCGGGACCGGCTTAGAAGAAATTCTGATTTTGACGGGAGAAAGCCGGAAGATGTCCGATGTCGCTTATATTGGAGAAGTCTGTAAGATCGCAAAAAAATATTTTAGGGTCATCGGACTTGAAGTTTATCCGATGAATACTGATGAATATGCTTATCTCCACGAATGCGGTGCGGATTATATCACTGTATTTCAGGAAACCTATAATTCCGATAAATATGAAACGCTGCACTTAGCGGGCCACAAACGTATCTTTCCGTATCGAATCAACGCACAGGAGAGGGCCGTCAGGGGCGGCATGAGAGGAGTAGGATTTGCTGCACTTTTAGGACTGGATGATTTTAGAAAGGATGCATTTGCCACAGGCTTCCATGCCTATTTGATTCAGCAGAAATATCCCCATGCGGAAATTGCATTTTCCTGTCCGAGACTGCGGCCGATTATCAACAACGACAAAATCAATCCGATGGATGTGCATGAACCGCAGCTTTTGCAGGTAGTGTCCGCATACCGGATTTTTATGCCGTTTGCAAGCATTACGGTATCTACCAGAGAATGTGCGAGAGTCAGGGACAATCTGATTCAGATTGCAGCTACAAAAATTTCAGCAGGGGTATCTGTTGGAATCGGAGAGCACTTAGAAGAGGAAGAAGCAAAGGGAGACGGACAGTTTGAGATCTCCGACGGCAGAAGTGTGGAAGAAGTGTATAATGCCATTCTGAGTACAGGTATGCAGCCGGTCATGAGTGATTATATCTATGTATGATCTGATTGCAGTCACAAACCGGCATTTATGTAAGGGAGATTTCCTTGAGAGGATCCGGCTTTTAGCAGACTGCGGTGTGCCAAAGCTTCTGCTGCGGGAAAAGGATCTGACGCCTGAGGAGTATGAAGAGCTGGCAGAACAGGTGCTGCGCATTTGTAAAAACAGGAAGACGCAGTGCATACTGCATAACTTTGTGGATGCAGCGCTACATTTACAGGCCGAGGCGATCCATCTGCCATTGCATATTGCCGGAAAAGAACGGGAAAAGCTGTCTGCATTTTCTTATCTTGGAATTTCCACACATTCCCTTGAACAGGTAAAGGAGGCAGAAGCTTTCAACGCATCTTATGTAACCTATGGACATGTATTTTCGACGAACTGTAAAAAGGGAGTGCCCCCAAGAGGACTGGATGCACTTTCCGGCATCTGCAGCAAAACAGAGCTTTTTGTATATGCCATAGGGGGAATCCATACGGATAATTTAAAACAGGTGCTTTCTGCCGGAGCAAAGGGCGCCTGCATCATGTCCTTTGCCATGCAGGCGGATGCAGAGGCGATCCGGCAGCTTTTAGAATTGTAAAACAAAACAGAAAAAGCTATATGCTGCGCTGCAGTTCGCATTGGATTATCGGGAAGAGCTGTTTGAAGGAATTAATGATATTATCGCTCTTAAACTGCATAAAAAGCCGGAAACGAGGAGATATTAAAATAATAATGAACATAAGTGATGGTGGTTTTTTATGCAGCAGAATGACGCGCAATACGGGAAGATGATAAAGACACCGATTCCAAAGCTGGTTACAACGCTGGCGGTTCCGACAATTATCAGTATGCTGGTGACCTCTGCTTATAATACGGCGGACGCTTATTTTGTATCGAGATTAGGTACAAGTGCCTCCGGTGCCATTGGAATTGTATTTTCTCTGATGGCAATTATACAGGCAGTCGGCTTTACCGTTGGTATGGGAAGCGGCAGCACGATTTCCAGGCTTCTTGGTAAAAAGGGAACGGATAAGGCACAGGAAATGGCATCCTCTGCCCTTGCGGTATCCGTTGTATTTGGTATGCTCTTGAGCGCAGCGGGACTTATTTTTCTGGAAAAGCTGATGCTGCTTTTAGGAGCTACGAAGACAATTCTTCCTTATGCCATGGACTATGCCAGATATATTCTCTATGCGGCACCGGTTATGACAGCTTCCTTTGTGCTGAATAATCTGCTGCGGGCAGAAGGAAAATCCAAGCTTTCAATGGTGGGAATCGGAATCGGAGGAATCCTTAACATAGCATTGGACCCATTGCTTATTTTTCAATTTGGAATGGAAATACACGGGGCTGCTCTTGCGACTGTCATCAGCCAGACAGTGAGCTTTCTTGTACTGTTGTCCTGTTTTTTCAGGAAAAAAACGATTATCCGCTTTTCCTTTCGCAGGATCGCACGGAATATTTCTGTATATGGGGAATTTTTAGGAAACGGAATGCCTTCCCTTTTCCGTCAGGGACTTGCGAGCGTGGCTTCTGTGGCATTAAACCATGTGGCGGCAGTGCAGGGGGATGCAGCAGTAGCAGCAATGTCTATCGTCGGAAAGATTTTCATGATGGTATTCTGCGTTTTGATCGGCTTCGGACAGGGATACCAGCCGGTAGCCGGGTATAATTATGGCGCGAAGGAATATAAACGGGTGAAAGCTGCTTACCGTTTTATGGTCTGGGCAGGAACTGCAGGAATGGCAGTGTTTGGAATCCTGCTTTACGCACTTGC
>CAYWXJ010000033.1:0-18429 GCA_964462405.1 uncultured Eubacterium sp. | reverse complement strand
GCGGTAGATCAGATGAATCTGTGAGTTTGGTTATACGAAAATAGAAAAGTTAAGGGTATTGACAAAACAATATTATATAATATATAGTATTAATTGCAAAATAGTATTGTTTTAAAAATAATAATATACAGTTAAGGAGTGATGGAATGGTATTCAACACAGGGGCAGCATTATTGGACGCAATCGTCCTTGCTGTTGTCTCAAAGGAAGAAGAAGGAACCTATGGCTATCGAATTACCCAGGATGTCCGCAGAACCATTGATATATCAGAATCCACATTATATCCGGTATTAAGGCGTCTGCAAAAGGATCAATATTTAATTGCCTATGATGTGGAATGCGGCGGACGGAACCGCAGATACTATAAGCTGACAGAGTCCGGTGCGGTGAAATTAGAAGAATATAAGAGAGAATGGGCAGACTACTCAGCTAAAATATCAAGCCTGTTTTCAGGAGGGAGTTAAAATGAACAGAAAGGAATTTCTAAAACAGTTAGAAGAACTGTTGAGTGACATACCGGAGATGGAACGCCGGGATGCCGTGAATTATTATCAGAATTATTTTGAAGATGCAGGTCCGGAGAAGGAACAGCAGATTATCGAAGAATTAGGCTCACCCCAGAAGGTTGCGGCAAGCATAAAAAAAGATTTGTTCGGAGAGAACTATCAGGCTTATGAACGCATGAATCAGGCAAAGCAGCAGGAAGCCTTTGAACGGCAGCAAAAGGAGAACCGCACACTTCGGAATATATTAATTGCAGTGGCTGTTGTATTGACATGCCCGATCTGGATTGGATTATTAGGAGGTCTGTTTGGTATTATTGTAGGTGCCATTGCCTGCATTTTCGGTCTGTCAATAGCGGCAGTTGCCATCGTAGGAGCCTTTTTAATCGCAGGTGTGGTAATGACCGTTATCGGTATCATTAAAATGTTTGCAGGTTTTCCGGCAGTAGGATTGATTATAATTGCAATAGGAATGTTAATGCTTGCACTAGGTATGTTAGGTCTGACAGCAATCGTATGGATAGTCGGAAGAGTGCTTCCGTGGACAATACGTGCCATTGTCCGGTTATGTAAGAGACCGTTTCAGAAAAGGGGGGCTGCAATATGAAAATCTTTACAAAGATTTGTTTAATTATCAGTACGGTGTGTATCTGTATCGCGGTCATCTGTCTGGGCGTCGGTGCAGCTCTTGGCAGCGGAATCAAAGAAGTAATGTTAATGGCAGATAACGGGGAACTGAACATTGGAAACTGGAAGATTGCAAATTATCTGTTGTATTACAGACCGGATGCAGAAGATTTAGAGATTCAGGAAGGCTGCATTTCAAAAAGCTTCCCTGAGACAGAAGTACAGAGCCTTGATATAGATGTCCGGTACGGAGAGATTTACCTGAAAGACAGTGATTCCGGCCAGATAGAGATAACCGTTGATGCACCGAAGCGCAATACCTATAAGTGCAGTAATGACAATGGAACCGTAAAATTAGAAGACAAGACGCCTCATTATAAGTGGAATGACGGCTGGGCAAAGAAATATGATGTCAATATCACGATTGCAGTTCCAAAAGGCAAAGAGTTTGAAAAAATAAAATTAGTTACCAATGCAGGAACCATTAAAAGTACGCATAATTTTACGGCGAAAGAAATCGATTTAGAAGTGGATGCCGGAGAATTAACAGCAGAATATCTGGAAGCAAAAGAAGAGTTTTCTATTGATGTCGGAGCCGGAAACCTTGAAATTTCCGATATAAAAACAGATGCTTTAGATGTGGACTGCGGTGTAGGTGAAGTGAAGATTAGCGGAACCGTTTTAAAAAAAGCAGAAGCAGACTGCGGTGTCGGCAAGATTACCATGGCACTTGCGGGTAATGAAGAGGATTATGATTATGAAATTAGCTGCGGCTTAGGTTCCGTCAGCATCAATGGAAAATCTTACAGTTCATCCACAGAAAAAGAAATTGATAACAATGCAGGAAATAAAATTGATCTGAACTGCGGAGTAGGGGAGATTGAAGTAACAGTAGAATAGGAGGAATCGTTATGGAACAGAAAAGATTGTACAAATCAGCAACAAACCGGGTATTATGCGGTGTATGTGGAGGTGTCGGTGAATACTTTAATGTAGACCCTACCATAATCCGCTTGTTATTTATTCTGCTGCTCTTTGGAGCAGGAAGCGGGCTGTTGGCATATATTATAGCGGCAATCATTATTCCGGAGCAGCCGAAATATTAAAATGAGGGGGCGAAAGGATGTTGCTTACTGCCATTTCGATAGGCAGCAGTCATTCATCAAAAATGGCGGCGGACGTACGGCAAGACGGGGTCTGCTGCTTTTTGCTGCTATGCATCCGAAAGAAACTGTCGGCGGCAGCTTCTATAGACATTGGTAGTTAAGGGGGAAGCACAGATGTATGAAAGCGATATTTATATAGAAGGAAACCGTATACCGTTTGGTGACGGTACGATTCGTCTTCATCGGATAAAAAACAGAGATGACAGGCACATTCGCATATATAGAAAGCGGAATGAATGCGGAGAATATCTTCTATGTATGGTTTCCGGAATTGAAAATAACGAGGAGGCTTACCGGACTGCTGTGACTGGCTGGCTTCGGGAATATGCCAGAGTTCATTTAGGAGAAAAAGTGCAGTTTTATGGAAATCAGATGCAGGTAGAAGTAAACCGGATAGCCATCAAAGAGCAGAAGACCCGCTGGGGAAGCTGCAGTTCAAAGGGGAACGTAAACTTTAACTGGAAGCTGGCTCTGATGCCCGAGCGGATACAGGATTATGTCGTGGTACATGAGCTGGCACATCGAAAACAGATGAACCATTCAAAAGCATTCTGGCAGGAGGTAGAGCTTGTGCTGCCGGATTATAAGGAGCGCAGGCAATGGCTGAAGGAACATGAAACAGAGTTTTTGAAGTACTAATATCTGTTTCATAATGATTTATCAAAGGTTATTTTGTATGGGTCATATGCCGGAAGCGATTTTCAGGAAAATACAGGTGTGGATGTTATGATATTGGTAAAAACATCGCCTTGTTTTCATTGAAAATAGGGACTTTGGATGTTAAAATAACAGGGAAAGGGGAAATGCCCAAATGTCCAGAGGCGCTAATCAGAAATTAAAGCTGAGCTATTTAACCAAAATCATGCTCGAAAAAACGGATGATGCGCATGGTCTGACCATGCCTCAAATTATGGAAGAGCTTGAAAAATATGATATTACTGCAGAGAGAAAAAGCATTTATAATGATTTTGCAGACATAACAGATAAGCTTGGAATTGAAATTATCAAGGAGCAGGTCGGAAGAGAAACATACTATCATGTAGGTTCAAGACAATTTGAACTTGCAGAAGTAAAGCTTCTTATTGATGCCATCCAGTCTTCAAAATTCATCACAGAGAAAAAATCCAAAGACCTTATTACAAAGGTCAAAGGCTTTGTCAGCGAGCATGAGGCAAAACAGCTCCAACGCCAGGTGTATGTTCAAGGCAGAATCAAGACGATGAATGAAAGCATTTACTATAATGTAGATGATATACATAATGCCATTGCTCAGAATAAAAAGATTAAGTTCAAATATTATAAGTGGAGCATTGATAAAAAGCTTGTGCCAAGACATAATGGAGACTGGTTCTGTGTAAGTCCATGGGCGCTGACTTGGGATGATGAGAATTATTACCTTGTTGCTTTTGATGATATAAGCAAGGAGTGCAAGCATTACCGGGTTGATAAAATGATGAAGATTTCCCTTACAGAAGAAAGCCGTGAAGGAGAAGAAATCTTCAAAAATTTTGACATAGCTGCTTATTCAAAAATGAATTTTGGAATGTACCACGGAAAGAAGACCAGGGTTCACATCCGTTTTCCAAACAGCATGTGCGGTGTTTTCATAGACAGATTCGGAAAGGATATTTCATTCAGGTCTGTGGATGAAGAACACAGTGAGCTTGCGGTTGATGTTGCGGTAAGCCGTCAATTCTTTGGCTGGATTTTCAGTCTTGGAAGAGAAGTAAAGGTCACCGGACCGGATGAAGTTGTTGCGGAGATGAAAGCAGCTTCCGGAGAATTTGCAGCAAACTATACATAGGGAAAATATTAAACAGAATGATACATTGACAGTTTCATACAATTATTTAGTAAAAAAAGTAAAAATAGTAAAAAAGTCAACATAAATCGTAAAAATCTGAATTGTACTTTGCGGATAGGAGTATATGATAACAATGAGGTGTACTATTTTTTTATCAAAGGAGGACGGTATGAAATTTTTAAAATGGATGAAAACGGTATTTGCCGGAGCCATGGCATTCGCGATGGTTGTAACTTCTGTACCTGCTGATTTGCTTGCCGATACACAGGCAGCGGAGACGGATGCAGTTGAAGAAGTCGATCCTGTTTTACATTGGGACATGACGCAGGATGAGGATGGTACATTAAAGGATGTGACCGGAAATGGTCATAACGGTATTGCAAATGGTACCGTGGAATTTTCTTCAATCGACAATACCCCTGTATTGAATTTAGGTGATGGCACTGTAAAGATTCCGGATGGAACGATTAGTAAAGATGCTACAGAATTAACAGTGAATATGTTAGTTAAGATTACGCAGAATGTGAAAGCTTCATGGATGTGGTGTATTGGGACATCCAATAAGCGTTATGTCTATCTCACCGGCTGTGCGAACCAGGATGGTAATATGCGCGGCGGGCTTTGTTATGTACCGGGAGATAATGGTAATGGCTGGAACTATGAATCGGTTATTGGCGGTTCACAGGCGTTAGATGTTAGTGAATGGCAGAATATTACGGTAACATTTGTAGAAGGCGGAAATTATATATTCTATCTGAATGGAATTCAACAGGCATCCGTAGATGTTACCACAGGAAGCGCAGGTGAATGTACACTGCAGGATCTGATGACTGCAGGCGATGGAATAGACGGTTACATGGGTGATTCCTTTTATGACGTTGATCCGAACTTCCAGGGAGCAGTAGCAGATTTTAGCATCTATGAATATGCAATGTCACAGGAAGAAGTAACCGAGCTGTATTCCGGAATCAATGAAACATTAAAGAACTTAAAATTAAGCGACTTTGCTGCGTCCAATATCGACCTGACCGCAGAAGATTGTTTAAATGGGAATGTATCAGCCGATGCGGTTACAACTGACCTGACCCTTCCGACAGCTACTTCCATTACAGTGGAAGACGTTACCAAGGAAGCGCAGATTACAAAGTGGACCAGCAGTGATCCGGCGGTAATTTCTGATACAGGTAAAGTAACACGCTTAGTAAAAGATATGGAAGTTACCATGACAGCATCCGTTACATTAAATGACCGTACGGTAGACAAGGAGCTGACATTTACGGTAACCGGAGATCCGACCGATGAAGGTATCGTAGCGTGGGATGCGGTGGAGCTTACGATTCCTAATACAGGAGATATTCGCGGTAATATTACACTTCCTGCAGCAGGAGATATGAACTCTGTAATTACATGGAAATCTTCGAATGAAAGTGTAATCCGTACAACTGCAAACGGTAATATCCTTCCGGGACAGGTGACCCGTCAGGAAGAAGATACCAATGTTACACTTACAGCGACCATTCAACATGGTCAGGCTTCTGAGACAAAAGTATTTAATTGTGTTGTAAAAAAGGCGCCGGGAGAAATCGAAACAACAGATTATCTGTTCGCATATTTCCCGTATACCAGCGTAAAAGATGAGAGAATTTACTTTGGTGTCAGTGAAGACGGTTTGAATTTTACATCGTTAAATGACAGTAAACCGGTAATTGAATCTACATTGGGAACACACGGTCTTCGTGATCCGTTCATTATCCGTTCCCATGAAGGAGACAGATTCTATTTAATCGCCACAGACCTGACAGTATCCGGTATTGAACAGAATGGAACGACCTATCCGGGAATGGGCTGGGGTGAAAATCAGGTAAGCGGAAGCCAGAGCATTATGGTTTGGGAATCTACAGATTTGGTAAACTGGTCCGAGCAGAGAATGTGCAAGGTTGCGGTTGATAACGCCGGCTGTACCTGGGCACCGGAAGCATACTGGGATGATGAGACAGAGCAGTACGTTGTATTCTGGGCATCTAAAGCAGGCGATGACAATTATGCAAAACAGAGAGTATATTATGCAACAACAAGAGATTTTTACACTTTCTCAGAAGCACAGGTATGGATTGAAGAAGACGGCTCTGTTATTGATACAACAGTAATCAAAGCAGGGGATTACTACTACCGCTATACCAAGAATGAAGATGGAAATACCAATACATATGGTACGCCAAGCAAGAGAATTTACTGTGAAAGAAGTACTTCCCTGACATCTGCAGACTGGGAGTTAGTATCCAGCAATTCATTAAATGTAAGCGGCGGACAGATTGAAGGCGGCTGTATTTTCAAAATAAATTCAGACGACGTAGAAAATGCAAAGAACATTGCCTCCTTAAAAGGATTTACCTTAGAAGGTGATGAAGTATTCTGTTTAGCAGCAGATGCCACAGGCGTAACGATTTTCCCGGGACTTTCCTCAAACATTGAGGATGGATGGTTCAATGTACTGGGAACTACAGCAAATGCAGAGGTTGACGGTGTTTCCCTTTATTCCATGCCGGAACCGTCAGCGAGCCATGGAACCATTATGCCGATCACATCAGAAGAATACCGCAATCTGATGAATAAATATAATAAAGAATATGCATCAGAAGTAGAGGATATAAAAGAAAACGCAGTTACACTTGGAGATATATCTGCGGTTGCAGCAGATATGACACTTCCGACTGTTACATCAGAAGGCAAGGCAATCACCTGGACCTCTTCCAATGAAGCGGTAATCAGCGCAGCAGGAAAAGTAACAAGACCGGCAGCCGGAGCAGCAGATGCAGTTGTAGAACTTACAGCTACCTTTATCATAGGCGGAAACGGCGGAGTGCGTGAACAGGAATGCACAAAGACCTTCACAGTGACCGTTAAAGCACAGGAGCAAGTTGTAACACCTCCGGTAGTTACCCATACCGTAAACTTTGTTAGTGTCGGCAGTACGGTAGTTGCAACTGAGACCGTAACAAGCGGAGCAGTAGTAAATCAACCGGCGGCCCCTGCCAGAAAGAATTATACCTTTGAAGGCTGGTATTTAAATGGTACAAAATACGATTTCGGCACTCCGGTAACTTCAGACCTTACCATTACAGCAAAATGGAAAAAAGTAACTGTCAGCAAAGCAAAATTAAGCAGCGTAAAGAACAGTAATAACAAGACATGTACTGTAAAGGCAAAGAAAGTCAGCGGAGCGGCTGGTTATCAGTATCTGTTGGCAACCGATAAGAAATTTAAAAAGAACGTTAAGAAAGTATCTGCGAAAAAGACAACAGCAACCTTCAAAAAGCTGAAAAAAGGAAAGACCTATTATGTAAAAGTCCGTGCATACAAGTATGATTCGGCAAATAATAAAGTGTACGGTTCCTACAGCAGTGTAAAGAAAATTAAAATTACGAAATAACAAATAAAGCGATGGCGGTTCTAAGTATTCAAGCCTTAGAACCGCCATTTTTCGCTGTTTTCAGAAATTGCCCGAAACAAAAAATAATTTTATACTAAGGAAAATCAAAAAACGACCGATAAATAGTTTAAGAGCGAAGAAATAGCTCGATTTAGACGATTTTCAGGGAAGAAAGGAGATGCTGTCATGCGGATAGAGGCTTATAATCAGGTTTCACAGTTATACAAGAACAGTAAGTCAGCGAAGACACAGAAGTCATATGGCGTTGCTGCAGGACGGGACGAAGTGACCATCTCACAGACAGGTTATGACTATCAGATTGCCAAGCAGGCAGTAGCAGAAGCTTCAGATATCAGGGAAGATAAAGTCGCCGGGCTGAGAACAAGAATCGAGTCGGGGAATTACAAAGTTGATTCTGGAGATTTTGCCAGCAAATTGTTAGAGAAATACTATTCTCTGCAGAAATAAGTGTTTAAGAAGTGAGGAATACCAGTGGCCAGTTTAATGGATAATCTTGTAGAAGTCTTAGAAGAAGAGAATACTCAGTATGAACAGCTCGTTGAATTATCAAAGAGCAAAAAAGAGGCAATTATCAAAGCCGATATTTCAAACCTCGAACAGATTACAGAGCAGGAGCAGGAGATTTCATCGCAGCTTCGGAATCTAGACATTCGCCGGGATGCGGTACTTAAGGATATGGCGGATGTTCTTGGTAAAGATTTCACGGAGATGACCATTACACGGCTGATCGGGTATTTAGAACAACAACCGAAGGAACAGGAACGTTTATCAGAAATTCGTGCGAAGATTCTTGAAACAGGAAATCAGATGCAGGAATGGAATAAGCGGAATGAAGTCCTGTTGAATCAAGCACTTGAAATGGTAGAATTCGATCTCACCTTGTTTAAGAGCATGCGGCAGGCACCCGAAACTGCAAATTACAACAAAGATGCCTATAATACGGGAGATTTGTTGGGCGGCAGCGGATTTGATGCAAAACAGTAAGAGGTAACAGGGAGGAAGAATCATGGCCAATTCAATGGGAAGTTTATTTATAGGAACATCTGCGCTTCAGGTCAGCCAGAATGCTTTGAACACAACTGCGAATAATCTTGCTAACGTAGATACGGAAGGCTATGTGCGGGAGCGGATTTTGCAGGCAGACCGTCATTATGATACATTTGATACATCGGCGGCAATCAGCCCGTCACAGTCAGGACTTGGTGTGTCAATCGCTGATGTAATACATGCAAGAGACATCTTTTTGGATAAGACGTTTCGAACAGAATCCGGTCGTTCGGCGTTTTATTCTTCTACATATGAAACAATAACTGAAGTGGAGACACTGTTCCAGGAATTAGAAGGAACAGCATTCCAGGAGGTACTCATGGGAGAATCCGGTCTATGGGTAGCTTTTCAGGAATTTGCAAAAGACCCTTCAGATAATGTGAATCAGAACCTGGTAATTCAGAAAGCCAGCCTGTTTATCAGCCGCGCTGAGGCAGTATATAAAGGGCTGGAGGATTATCAGTCGAATTTAAATACACAGATTTCCGATGCTATTGACAGGGTAAATGAATTAGGAAATACCTTGAAGAAATTGAATATCGATATTATGACAATCGAAGCCGGTGGAATAGAAACGGCTATGAATTTAAGAGATCAGCGTGATTTGATATTAGATGAATTAGCAACTTATGGAACCATCACCTACAAAGAAATTGCAAACGGAATTGTGAAAGTGAACTTTGAAGGAGTTCCTTTTGTAGATGAAATGCAGGTATATGAGATAGGGAAGAAGGTCGATAAGGTTACCGGCTTTATTACGCCTTATTGGCAGCAGCTATCTAATACCCAGGAAGGAGAATATTACAAGGTCTATAACACTGCAGAAGAGATTTCTACCGCTAGAAAGACAGATAACGGGGAGTTAAAGGCACTGATACTTGCCCGTGGAGATAAAAAGGCAAATTATCTGGACTTAGAGGGAATTTCCATGGAAAAGTATGATGATACCCTTGGAAATTCTGTAATGATGAATACAGAAGCGAGTCTGGATTTCTTAGTACATAAAGTTGTTACTGCGATTAATGATTTGTATTGTCCGAATATTTCTTCACAGAATGAAATTACAGGAGTGGATGAGCAGGGAAATACAGTTACATATGCAGCAGGTACGAAGATTTTAGATACAGAGAACTGCTGCGTAGGAACGGATGGAAAGCTTCCGCCGCAGGAGCTGTTTGAAAGACTTGGCTGTGACCGTTATACAAAGGTGACGGCAACAGACGGAAGTGTGTATTATGTATACAATGAAGAAGACCCGACAGATACCGCACTGCAGTATACGATTGGAAGCATTCATATCAATCCGGCACTGTTAGAAAGCGAGACCTTGCTTCCGGCATTCAAACAGAACGGAAGTGATGACCGGCCGGTGGCTTATGATTTAGGAGAGGCATTGGCTGATTTGTGGGATCAGGAATTGATGTATTTGAGTCCGCATGATACCACGCCGGTGACATTCAGCGAATTTTACAATAAGATGACGGGAGAGCTGGCAACCTTAGGAGATGTATTTGGATCTACCGCCAGCGGACTGGAATCTACGGTGCTGACGACTGATAATGCAAGACAGCAGGTTATCGGAGTATCCTCAGACGAGGAGCTTACAAATATGATCAAATACCAGAATGCTTATAACGCAGCCAGCAGATATATCAACGTTGTCAGTGAGATGATTGAAACGTTAATTGTACAGATGGGCTAATGCAGAGTGCGCCCGGAAAGAGGTGAAAGAATATGCCATCAACATTTTTTGGATTAAATATTGCGTCTTCTGCGTTGAGTGCATTTCAGACAGCAGTAAATACAACGGCAAATAATATATCAAATGTTCAGACAGAAGGATACAGCAGGCAGGTTGCCAACAGAGAAGCATCTGAAGCATTGCGTGTATATCAGAAGTACGGAACCATCGGAACAGGTGTTACAACGACCTCCATTACATCTATCCGCAGTGTGTATTATGATACAAAGTACTGGGAGAACCAGTCATCCGTAGGAATGTATGATACCAAGCTGAATTATTTGAATCAGATAGAGAATTATTTTAAAGATGAAGAAGCGGAGGAACCGGGATTTTCTACGATTTTCACCAGCATGTTCAATCAGTTAAATGCATTGACCAGTACGGCGGGTGATGAGAATGTGCGTAAGAATTTTATCAGCGAAGCACAGATTTTTACATCCTATTTCCATGATGTGGCGAATGGACTTGTGAAAATCCAGAAGGACTGTAATGATCAGATTAAGACATTAGTAGAAAGTATTAATTCCTCTGCAGAAAAGATTGCAGCATTGACAAAGCAGATTAACGCCATTGAGATTCAGGGCGGTACGGCAAATGAATTAAGGGACCAGAGAGCATTGATTATTGACGAGCTTTCTGAAATAGTTCCGGTTACTGCAGTAGAATCGCCGGTAACGAACAGCAACTATCCGGACATGTATACAGGAGGAACGAATTACATCGTTAAGATAGACGGTCAGACTCTGGTAAATAACTATGAATATAAGACATTAATCTGTGTTTCCAGAGAGAATAAGGTATGGCAGACGGATGCAGAAGGACTGTATGATATTGTATGGTCAGATACGAGAACGAATTTCAATATGAATGCAGATTCTATGGAAGGTTCCCTAAAGGCGCTTTTTGATATTCGCGATGGTAATAATGAAGAGAATTTCCAAGGGAGCATAACTTCTGCGACTACCTCTTCCATTACCATTAAGCCGACCACCATGAATACCATAGAAACGATGGCAATGGCATCAGAAGGTATTATTACCATTAAGAATAAAGAATATTATTATGAAGGCTTCACTGCTGAGGTAGATGAAAGCGGTAAGGTATTATCCTATACATTTCAAATAGATGCGAATATGGATGCAAACGAGATTAATAATATACGCGGTGGTTATGCTGAGATCGGAGATAAGATTGATGCAATGGGAATCCCCTATTATATGAGCCAGATGAGCGAGTTTTTAAGATCCTTTACGGAGCGTTTTAACGCTTATCAAAAGGGCGGCGTAGACTTAAACGGCGATCCTATGGGAGCATTCTTTGTAGCGAAGAAGTATGATGGAACGGAGTATGATTTCAGTGATCAGGAAGTTGATATAGACGGTGTTACAGACGGTACAAAGTCTATTATTTCCTCCGTATCTGACAGCTATTATCAGTTGAATGCATTGAATTTCAATGTGGCAGATGCCAGCATAAGAGATTCCACCATTTTTTCAACTACAACAGATGTTTCCGGGGATAAAATTGATGCCCATGATATTATAGATGAAATGCTGAAGCTGCAGAGCGATGTAAAATTATTCCGGGGCGGAAGTGCCGATGACTTCCTGCAGTGTATCATTTCGGACATATCGATTGATACGGAAGAAGCTAAGATATTTCAGGGAAATTTTGAAGATATTGCAAGTGCAATTACCAACCAGAGACTTTCCATTTCCGGCGTGGATGAGGATGAGGAAGCGTTGGATATTTTGAAGTTTCAGAATGCATATAATCTGGCATCCAGAATGATACAATGTATGTCTGAATTATATGATAAGCTGATTAATGAAACCGGAGTATAACAGCAATATAAGCTAAGCTTACAGGAGGAAAGACCATGCGGATAACTAATAACATGATGATTAACACGACAGCTTCCAACATCAACGGAAATAAGGTAAATGTGAATGCGTTGAACAACCAGATGTCATCACAGAAAAAGATTCAGCGTCCTTCAGATGATCCGGTCATTGCAATTCGTGCATTGCGTCTTAGAAGTACATTAAGTCAGATCAATCAGTATTATGAGAAAAATATTCCGGATGCCCAGACCTGGCTGGAGGTTACCGAAACGGCTCTTAAAAATATGAATAAGATTCTGACAGATGTCAAGACCCAGTGTGTGACCGGAACGAACTCTTATCTGACAGAAGATGATAGAAACACAATATTAAAGAATCTTACGGCATTAAAGACACAGCTTTATGCCGAAGGCAATTCGGACAATGCCGGAAGAACTGTATTTACCGGATTTAAGACAAATTCCCAGTTGACATTTATGAATGATGAAGCAGATACTTCCTATAAGATAACCCAGAGTTTTACCTATAAGGATTTAGAAGAGTTTACCTATTACAGCGGTACTGTTGAAGTGCCGAATACCGTTGCGGATGTTCAGTCAATCACAAATATCCCTGAGATAGGAAAGAGCGATTACGAGAGAATCCGGCTTGCTTATGATAATGTAGATGAAATAAGCAAGATGAGCTATAATTATGGTGATACGACCGTAACCTTTGATCAGGCATCTGCTGTAACCAATGCTGATGGAAGCCTGACATACAGTGCAGTTGATGGAGGTAATACCATAACCATGACGGTGTATGAATCGCAGGAAGCATGGGAAGAAGCAAGCGCAAATGGAATTAAGACTGTCGGTGAAAATGAAATGGTATTCATCAAAAATGCCGGAGATTTAGTGATTGGAAGCGGACTTAGCGATGATTTTAAGTCAAATAGAGTATCCTTCGAGATCGATTACCAGAAAACCGGATTCGAAGAAGGAGAGCTTCGTCCGGAATATTATTATAACTGTACGGACGTAAGTGACAAAGCGAATCCGATTGAATATACCAAGTATGATGAAAATGGCAATAAGATTTATGAAGATATTAATTATACCGTTGCTTTGAACCAGACCCTGAAGGTCAATATGCAGGCAGATGAAGTGTTTGATATGAGTATTTACCAGGATGTGGTAGAACTTACGGATGCAGTTCAGGCAGCAATCAGTGCCCATGATAACGTAAACAAACTGACGGAAATGAAGAATGAAGTGCAGTATGCAGATTATCAGGATGAGATTCAGAAATGGCTTGATGCAGCACAGAAGGAAGCGGATTATGCAGACAGCCGTCTGACAGATCTTTACAGTGCAGGAATCGGTAAGTTTGATAAATATATGGAGAAGCTTAACGTTGCATATACCGAGGTCGGTACAAGAGGCGACCAGTTAGAAATGACAGAATCCAGAATGAGCAACCAGCAGCTTACCGTAGAAGAGTTAAAGTCCAGTAACGAGGACAAGGAATTATCAGACATCATCATTGATTACACGGCTGCATATAACGCTTACCAGGCATCACTGCTGGCTTCAAGCAAAATTGAGAAACAGACATTATTAAATTACATTTAAGAACCAGTAGATTGAAATTAATAACGGCAGCCGCCTGTTTGCAGAATGCACAGGCGGCTGTAACAGAAATGAGGGCAGGTATCATGAGAGCAAATACAAGATTATTTGGAGAAATTGAAATTGAAGATGAGAAGATTATCAAGTTCGAGCAGGGGATCATTGGATTTCCGGATTTAAAACATTTTGCGTTGATATTTGATACGGAAAAGGGAGATAAAGCAACCATAAAATGGCTGCAGTCAATGGACGAACCGGAGTTTGCAATGCCGGTAGTGATGCCGACAGATATTCTCGAAAAGTATAATCCTGTCGTTAGCAATGAAATGTTAGAACCATTAGGAGAGCTTACACCGGATAACGAATATATCCTTGTGACTGTTACCGTGCCGAAAGATATTGAACAAATATCTATGAACTTAAAAGCACCGCTGATTATCAATATAGATACGAATAAGGGAAGTCAGCTTATAGTAGAGGATGACTGGGCAGTAAGATATAAAATATATGACTTATTAAAAGACAGAAAAGTAAAGGCGGGTGAATAGAAATGCTTGCATTAACCAGAAGAAAAGGGGAAGCTCTTGTAATAAATAATAATATCGAGATCACAATACTTGAGATTCGGGGCGACCAGGTCAAGATCGGTATTTCTGCACCAAAAGAAGTGCCGATATATCGTAAAGAAGTTTATTTACAAATCGAAGATGAGAATAAAGCAGTATTAAATCAGGAAAGTTTAGATGCACTGAAAAAATTATTCTAATCTTTTGGCGGGTTAATACCGATATAAAGAACAGAGAGCATAGAAGTGTAAAATCACACGGAGGTGGTTAGCGATGGCAGTTGAAGCAATAAGAAATCCGAAGATGACTTATCAGGGAAGTGCGTCAGGAACGGATATATCGTCGGCAAGCATGGATAAGACGGTAAATAGCGAGGTGTCAGAGCCTGCAGTAGAAGAAAGCGTACAAGAGAAGTCATACAGTCAGGAATCTGCAAATCGAAGCGGAGAAGAGCAGATAACAGCAGCGAATATTGGAAAAGAAGCAATGAAAAAGGCGGTAGAGGAGATTAACCGTAACGCCAAGAATTCAGAAGCAGTATTTGGAATCCACGATGCTACGAACCGGATTACAATCAAAATTGTGGATAAGGATACAAAGAAAGTATTAAAAGAATATCCGCCGGAAAAGACCCTGGATATGATAGCGAAGGTATGGGAAATGGCAGGACTTATGGTGGATGAAAAAAGATAGGAGGAAATCACAATGACAATTAGAATTACAGGTTTAAATTCTGGATTGGATACGGAAGCATTAATCTCTGAATTAGTATCTGCGTATAGAACCAAGAGCCAGAAATATGTAAAAGCACAGACGAAATTATCCTGGAAGCAGAGCGCATGGAGCGCATTAAATACAAAAGTTTCCAATTTTTACAGCAGCATTACCAGCTTAAAATATTCTGCAGCATATAATTTGAGATCAGCAACAATATCAGATTCGACAAAAGCAACAGTATCTGCATCTTCTTCAGCGGTAAATGGAACATATACATTGAAGATTGCATCGACTGCTAAGACTGGTTATCTGACCGGTGCTGAGTTAGATGAGACAATTTCAGAATCCAGTACATTAGCGGATTTAGGATATACAGGAAGCAATGGAATTATCACTGTAAGTAGCGGCGGTAAATCTACGGATATATCTGTTGACAGCGGTACTTCTGTTTCTGATTTTATATCACAGTTGAATGAAGCCGGCGTAAAGGCGAGCTATGATGCGGGAAATCACAGAATTTTTGTCGCAGCAAGCGATACCGGAAAAGCGAATGATTTCTCTTTATCAGGTTCAAATGCAGAAGGTATGGATGCACTGACAAAATTAGGACTTAGTGTAAAATCCAATGCGGATACAGAGAGTTATAAAGACCTTGCAAAATATGCGTTAAATACAAATGGAACGGCTTATATTACAGGTTATAATGCAGACGGAACCGCCATCACAGACGGAACCTATGATGAGGCTGCTACGAAAGCGAATATCGCCAGCATTCTGTCCGACTTAACAGATTCCTCTACAACAGTTACGAATAATACTTCGGAGATTGAATATGCAAAGGCATATAAGACAGTTTCTGATGTAAATGCAAAGCTGACAGATGCAGAGGTTACTACAATGCAGTCCCTGCTGAAAGAGAGTGATTTGTCTGATGTGTACGTTGACAACCGTACCGGCAAGTTATACGACAGATTGACCGATGGCACTTTTACGAGCCGTGAAGATGGGACGAATTACGACAGTTCGCAGCTTGAAGCAAATGGTATTGATTTATACGAAGGAAGTGCCAGACTTGCGGAATTAGAGGAAGAAGCAGGAATGGCAACCAAAGAAACCGCAGATGACGGTTCTGTTTCCTATACTGTAGATTCGGCTGCAGTTACCAGATATACGACAGGTCTTACTACGGTTGATGTATATGAGCAGGAGGCAGAAAATGCAGATGAAGTTTTAGAAGTAAAGGCTGCATATGGCAATGGTACGCTCGATGACTTTACTGCGCAGTTAGAAAGTGAAGTTACGGCAGCAAAAGCTTTCCTGAAAGAGCACAGCAGCTTGGATGATGCATCTTATACAGCAGATTCTGTAACTAGTAAGATCACAAATGCGGCACAGATATTAGACGGAACAACAAGTATTACATACAGTGCGGGAGCAACCCGTGTGGACGGAACAGATGCGACAATTATTCTGAATAATGCATCCTATACATCCTCCAGCAATACATTTAATATCAACGGTCTGACAATTAATGCATTAGCAGCTACCGGAACCGGAGATCAGGATGAGCTGTCTATTACAATTTCGAATAATACACAGGGCTTGTATGATAAAATCAAGGGATTTATCACGGAATATAATACCCTGATAAATGAAATGACATCCTTATATAATGCAGAAAGTGTTAGAGATATGGAGCCGCTGACCAGTGAGGAAAAGGATGCCATGACGGATACCGAAATTGAAGAGTGGGAGAAAAAGATAAAAGATTCCCTGCTTCGCCGTGATGACAGTCTCGAAAGCCTTATGTCAGGTATGAAGAATGCCATGTTAAAATCCTATACGATTAATGGAAAGAGTTACAGCCTGTCCAGCTTTGGAATTTCTACATTAGGCATCCTTAGCGCTAAGGAGAATGAAGAGAACGCTTTCCATATTGATGGAGATTCAGAAGATTCTGTAGTTTCCGGCAAAGAAGATAAATTAATGGCAATGCTGAATTCTGACCCGGATACGGTTGTGGAATTTATGAAACAATTGACAAGTGAAGTGTATGATTCTATCAATAAAAAGATGAGCTCAACAGCATTAAGCAGCTTCAATTATGTTTATAATGACAAAGAAATGGCACAGGAGTATAGTGATTATACGACTACCATTAAGAAATGGGAAGAAAAATTAACAGATTTGGAAGATAAATATTATAAGAAATTCGCTGCAATGGAATCTGCGCTGGCAACATTACAGAGTCAGCAATCATCCCTGGCAAGTATGCTGGGATAAAAAATTGTCATTAACAGGGAGGTTAAAAAATGACAAACAACAACAGATATGCAGTTTATGGGAAGAGCAGAATTATGACTGCATCACCAGCGGAATTAACATTGATGTTATATGAGGGGGCGATTAAATTCTGTAACATTGCCATTATGGCTGTAGAGAAGAATGAAATTGAAAAGGCACATAATAATATCCGTAAGGTAGAAGATATTATAACAGAATTTCAGGCAACCTTAGACCATAAATATCCAATTGCAAAAGAATTTGACAATGTATATGAATATTTGCAGCAGCGTTTACGGGAAGCGAATGCAAAGAAGGATAAAGAGATTTTACAAGAAATTTTAGTGCATCTGAGAACTATGCGCGATACGTGGAAAGAGGTAATGCGTAAGGCCGGCAACAGTCCGAAAACACATATATCATAAGCCATGACATGTTTGGGAGGACAGAATACATTATGGACAGAACTTATATTGATATTATGATTCAAAGCCTGGAGAAAAAAGTAGCTGTTTTGAATCGAATTATAGAATTAAATAAACAACAGACAATTTTACTTCAGGATCCGAATCTGTCTCCCGAAGAGTTTGAAAAGAATTTTCAGAATAAGTCGGCAGGAATTGATGAACTGAATCGATTAGATATGGGCTTTGAAGAGGTTTATGAGCACGTCGGAGAAGAATTAAAGTGCAGTCGCGAAAAATATGCTGCTGAAATTGCAAGAATGCAGGAATTGATTTCTGAGATTTCAGAAAAGACCAATGCAGTGCAGGTTCAGGAAATGCGAAACAAAGAACGGGTGCAGACAAAGTTTGCAGATGTTCGGAAACAGGTGCGCGGTGTGCGCAACAGCCAGAAAGTTGTTCAGCAATATTATCAAACCATGGGCAAGCGCGGGATAAGTGATCCCCGGTTTGTGGATAATAAGAAATAGCCGTAGATAAAATCAGAAAGCCTCAGTGTGTGATTATAGTTATGACATGCTGAGGTATTTTTGACGGCGAATGCAGATGAATGGAATCAGAAGCAGGGCGGAGGAAATAGTGCTGCATGACCTGATATATTCC
>CAYWXJ010000032.1:0-18515 GCA_964462405.1 uncultured Eubacterium sp. | reverse complement strand
TCTTGCAGGACTTCAGGGTATCTCAGGAGAGCTTTATGAGGCAGCAGGACTTGACGGTGCAAATAACTGGCAGAAATTTTTATACGTTACATGGCCGCAGTTAAGATCAACCACATTCTTCGTAGTCGTTATGCTGACCATTAATTGTTTTAAGGTATATGACATTGCGATTATGTTAGCCGGTGGCGGTGACGGCCGTTTAGGAACCTCTTCGACCGTACTTGTATACTACATCTATCAGAAGGCGTTCGTGGAATGGGATTTAGGATATTCCAGTGCGATTGCTATGGTACTGTTTGTGTTGGTATTGATAGTAACACTGATTCAGTTCCGTGGTGAAGCCAAGATAGACCAGTAGGAAGGAGGAGAAGAGATGAGTAAGAAAAATTCGTCTATGACGAGAAACAGAATTATATTAAATATACTTATCTACGTATTATTGATACTTGTAACAATTATGATGGTCGTACCTTTCCTATGGATGCTTTCAGCGTCAATAAAAGCGAATGTTGATGTATTCAGAATGACACCGTTTCAGTTTATTCCGGACAATCCGAGATGGGATAACTATACGGAAATCTGGGTGAAAATACCGCTGCTTCGTTTTATTGGCAATACGGTTTACCTGACTATCATCGTTACCTTTTTACAGCTTTTGACCAGCAGTTTTGCAGCATATGCATTTTCCAAACTGGATTTTAAGCACAAGAACAAATTATTCTTAGCTTATATTGCAACCATTGCAATGCCATGGCAGGTATACATGGTTCCGCAGTTTATGATGATGCGCAGTATGGGTCTGAATGATAAGTTATTGGCAATGATCTGCTTACAGGCATTTTCCGCATTCGGTGTATTTATGATGAAGCAGTTCTATGAAGGGATTCCGGATTCTCTTTGTGAAGCAGCAAGGATTGATGGAATGAGCGAGTATCGTATTTATGCTTCCATTATGCTTCCGCTTTCTAAGCCGGCGCTTTCCACGCTTACGATTTTCACATTCGTAAGTACATGGAATGACTACCTTGGACCATTGATTTACTTAAGAAGCCAGGAAAAGAAAACCATTCAGTTAGGACTTCGTATGTTCATCGGACAGTATGCTGCAGAATACGGACTGATTATGGCAGGTTCCATTATTACATTGATTCCTGTAATTATCGTATTCTTATCTTTACAGAAGTACTTTGTAGAAGGTGTTGCAGCTACAGGTGTGAAGGGATAGATTATTAGATGAGTAAAACCAGAGAAAAGATAGAATATTTCTGGATGTACTATAAGTGGTATGTAATCATACCCGTTTCCATACTTCTTATGATTGTATGGGTGATTCGTTGTTTTTTAGGAGAAGAAGAAATGCTTTTGAATGTGTACCTGATTAATTCCGGTACACATTCAGAAGTAACCGAAGAGATTGCAGGGGACTTTAAAAGGAAACAGAGACTTGGGGAAGGTCAGGTTCTCATTGATGCATCTCTTACGATTGATTTAGACAATCTGAAAGGAACTGCTATGACAGGCTCCTTAGAGAAAGTTACTACAGATGTTTTTGCACATGAACTGGATGTTATGATTATGCCGGAAGATATTCTGGACTATTATGATGAACTGGGGGCAGTGGAAAAGACATCTGCAGTTTCTTTAGAGGGGAGCCGTTGGGAGGAACAGTTAGGATCGGAAGAGCCGTTATATATCTGCGTTGTTAAGAACAGTCAGCGCAGAGAAGCGGCAGAAGCATTTGTAAGGTATATGGTAAAATAGACGGAGGGAAGCTATGGCAAAATTATTTAATCTGGAAAATCCGGTATGGATGTTTATGGGAAAACTGGTAGATTTCGTGATACTGACCGGATTATGGTTCATATGTTCCATTCCGGTCATTACTATAGGGGCATCTACAAAGGCATTGTACGCAGTCACGATGCGCTTGTCAAAAAATGAAGAAGGCTATATCGTTTCTGAGTTTTTTAAAGAAATGAGATCGGGATTTTTGGGCAGTACCGTATTGGGACTGATCGCATTGGCACTGGGAGTATTTTTGTCATGCGATTTATATGTGTATTGGCATATGGCAAATAAGGCGGGGGCATTTTTATTTGCCGTTTTCTTTATTTTTGCGGTATTATACCTGCTGACATTGGTGTATCTGTTTCCAATGATGGCAGCGACTGATTACCGGGGAAAACAGCTTGTGCTGGTATCTTTTGTAACAGCATTGAAAAATCCGGGCTGGGCATTGCTCATGGTACTGGTTATGGTATGCGTGCTGGCAGTCGGATTGTTTGTGGCAGCACCGGTTTTGGTGATTGGAATCGGATTTGCGGCTTATGTCCAGTGCAAAATTACAACACTGGTAATCAAACATTATCATATTAAAATGGAAGCTGATTAGTAACTGTGAAGGGATCAGACAGTTGCAATGTTTCTGAAAGGTATAAGGAGGAATTATGTTATATCCGCAGTTAAACGAGGCAAGAGCCTTGATAGATCTGTCAGGAATCTGGCAGTTTGCACTTGGAAATGCAGAATTTGAAGAAGAGAAGATGATACAGCCGTTTGAAGCTTGGGAAACCATGGCGGTTCCGGCATCCTATAACGACCAGAAGGCGGAGGAACGTTTCCGCGAGCATTTTGGATTTGCATATTATCAGACCAGTTTTCAGATACCGAAGGTATTGTTATCTGAGCGTATTGTACTTCGTTTTGGCGCAGTTACGCAGTCGGCGGTGGTATATTTAAACGGAGAGCTGCTCTGTAAACATAAAGGAGGATTTCTTCCCTTTGAAGAAGAAATCAGCGCGAAGGTTCGTCCGGGAGAGAACCTTTTAGCCGTTGCGGTAGATAACCGGATCGATTTTTCTACGCTTCCGGTAGGGAATGAGGAATCTGTGGCAATGTTCGGAGAAGCCCTTTCTCCGTTTGAGAGTGTAAAGCAGACGAAGGTAAGACAGCAGAACTATCCGAATTTTGACTTTTTCAATTACGCAGGAATCCATCGTCCGGTAAAAATTTATACGACACCCCAAAATTATATTACAGATGTCAGCATTGTATCAAAGGTGACCGGAAAGGATGCGGTCGTAAACTATGAAATCTGCTGTCAGGGCGAGGGTACGGCTGTCATTACTGTTTTCGATGAGTCCGGGAAAAAAGCGGGGGAGGTTAAGGGCAGTTTAAGCGGTCAAATTACGATTCCGGATGTACAGTTATGGGAGCCGGGGGCAGCATATTTGTATACCATGGTGGTAGAATACGGCGGAGATCTGTATTCCCAGACCTTCGGTGTGAGAACCGTAGAAGTCGTGGAAGATAAGTTTTTGATTAATGGAAAGCCTTTCTATTTCAAAGGCTATGGAAAGCATGAAGACAGTGAGGTACATGGCAGAGGAATCCATGAGCCGTTAAATGTCAAGGATATTGCATTGATGAAATGGATGGGAGCAAATTCTTTCCGTACTTCCCATTATCCGTATTCCGAGGAGATGTTAAATCTCTGTGACAGGGAGGGAATCGTAGTCATCGGAGAAACTCCGGCAGTAGGACTGAATTTCCCGAATATCAAGGAGGACTGGTACAAGGATTTAAGCCGTACGAAGGAACACCATGCAGAAGTGATTCAGGATATGATTGCAAGGGACAAGAATCATCCGTCGATTGTAATGTGGTCAGTTGCAAATGAACCGGATACAGCAGCAAGACCGGAAAGTTCTTATGAATATTTCAAGCCGTTATATGATCTTGCACACAAGTGTGACCCGCAGAATCGTCCGGTAACGGTAGTTGTCTGCAACAATGATTATGTGAAGGATTTGGTAGCGCCTGCTATGGATGTCATCTGTATGAACCGTTATTACGGCTGGTACATCTTCGGCGGTAATCTGGATGCAGCAAGACAGGCAATCACAGTAGAGATGGAATACTGGAAGGAGAAAAAGAAACCTGTTATCATTACAGAATACGGCGCAGACAGTGTGGCAGGACTGCATTCGGTGGTTCCGAATATGTTCAGTGAGGAATACCAGGTAGAATATTATAAGACCATGAATCAGGTATTCGACCAGTATGGATTTGTCGTAGGTGAGCATACCTGGAACTTTGCAGATTTTGCAACTATTCAGGGTCTGATGCGTGTGGACGGCAATAAGAAGGGTCTTTTTACAAGAGAAAGAAGACCAAAGCTTGCAGCGCATTATTTTAAGAACCGCTGGTTAAATATTCCGGATTTTGGATATAAGAACTAACCGTTTGGCATATATTTCATAAATAACGTTAAAACATAAGTGAGGTTGTTTATGAGTAATGCGAAAATAGAAAATCTGTTAAATCTGGCACTGGATGCAAGTACTGAGGAACGGGAGAAATCTTTGAATTTAGGAACAGGATATTTTCCTGCGGAACAGACATGGGAGGTCATTGTGCGCTATGTACGGGATGGACTGGCACAGACGGAAGTGTTATTGACAGAACGTGGATATGAAGCGTTGCTTCCTTTCATTACAGAACTTGACAATTCCTATGCGGTGCTAAGACTGCCGGAGACCATGGTGGATGCGGTAGCAGAATTAGATGGAATTATTTATATGGAAAAACCGAAGAGGCTCTTTTTTGCTGTGGATGCAGGAAAAAGAGCCTCTTGTATTACAGCACTGCAGACAGGCGGCAATCTGTCAGAAGGAGCAACAGAAGGTCAGAGAAATCTGACTGGCAGGAATTGTATCGTAGCCATTATTGACAGCGGTATTGACTACACCCATCCGGATTTCCGTAATGCGGACGGTACTACAAGGATTGCTGCATTGTGGGACCAGACGTTAGATGCTGCAGCTTTGAATGAAGCAAGGACAGAGGTAAATGATCAGGTTACTTATGGCCCGCCGGAGGGGTATTCGGACGGGGTACTGTTTACAGGAGAACAGATTAATCTGGCATTAACAGCAGCAAGTCCCGCAGACCGTCAGAAAATTGTGCCGAGCCGTGATACCTCCGGGCACGGAACACATGTGGCGGGTATCGCAGCGGGAAACGGAAGAGCCTCTATGGGAAGATACCGGGGCGTTGCCTATGAGTCAGAGCTTATGATTGTGAAATTAGGAACACCGCAGGAAACCTCCTTTCCAAAGACGACGGAGCTTATGAAAGCGGTGGATTTTTGCATTAAAGCAGCAGAAGACAAAAACCAGCCGATTGCTGTGAATTTAAGCTTCGGCAATAACTATGGTTCCCACAGCGGCACAAGTTTAATCGAAACCTTTTTAAATGACATGGCAAATCACCATCAGTGCAGTATTGTGGCAGGAACCGGGAATGAGGGTGCAAGTATCTCCCACTATCAGAACCGGATAAAAAGCGGGGAAACACAGATAGCGGAGCTTGCGGTCAGCAGCTATGAAAGTAAATTAAATCTGCAGATTTGGAAGCGTTATCAGGATGAGATTCGGATAGAGGTGATTTTGCCGGACGGAAGGACTACAGGACAGTTGATTGGGCAGGGAACACTTCGGGCAGGATTTGAAGAGTTAGAACTTTTGATTTTTTATGGAGAACCGGCTCCCTACAGTATATTTCAGGAAATCTATATCGATTTTATTCCAAGGGGGACTTATATTCCGTCCGGTGTGTGGAAAATCCGGCTTACCGCCGGAACGGTTGTGGAAGGAACCTATGATCTGTGGCTTCCTTCCGGCGGTGTATTAAATGAAGGAACCGGATTTCCCTATCCTTCGGAAATTCGTACATTGACGATTCCGTCTACGGCGGCAAAGCTGATCAGTGTTGCGGCTTATGATGCCAATACGGACAGTGTGGCTGCATTTTCCGGCAGGGGATATACCGCATGGACAAATCAGGTAAAGCCGGATATTGCGGCTCCGGGTGTCAATATTATGTCTGCTTCGCCGGGCGGCGGCTATACCTCGAGAAGCGGAACCTCTATGGCGGCTCCTTTTGTAACGGGGAGTGCGGCACTAATGATGGAGTGGGGGATCGTACAGAAGCGGGATTTGTTTTTGTATGGGGAGAAGTTAAAGGCGTATCTGCTCAAAGGGGCAAAGCGGCTGCCGGCGGTGCGGGAGTATCCGAATCCGCAGATTGGCTGGGGCGTGCTGTGTGTGGCGGACAGTCTGCCGCTTTAATGCGAAGTGCAGACTGGAATATGAAAAATGTCCGATTGGGACAGAACAGACGGATTAGGACAGACAAATGGAGTGGTTTCAGATACAGTTTTAGTATTCACTAACCATACTAGGAGGATCGTCTATGGATAATTTTTTTACTGGCTGCAGGGATTCTGTCAGACTGGAAGAGAATGACGGCTGCAGCGTTTATCAGATGCGAAACGAAACCGGGGAAGGGACAATCACCATTTACGAGGTGTTTCCCGGCGTTGCTCTTGCCTATAATGATTTTCATATGCATTATTACGACAGCAAGTTTATACCAAAGCAGAATCTGTTCTGTATAGACCACTGCCGGGAAGGGCGTCTGGAGTATGTTTCAAAAGATGATGCGTATTCATACGTGGAGGCGGGAGATTTAAAACTAGACCGGCGTCTGACACACACCGGCCGTTTTGAAATGCCTCTTTCCCATTATCATGGGGCGATGATTTCTTTTGACCTTGACAAAGCGGATATTTCCCTGGCGGAAGAAATCAGGAATTTCCCGGTCGATCTGCATACATTGCAGAAAAAGTATTGCAGAGATATTTATCCGATGGTGCTCCACGGCAGAAGTGAAATTGAACATATTTTCAGTGAGTTATATGCCGTTCCGGCGAAAATTAAGCGCCCGTATTTTAAGATTAAGATTTTGGAGCTTCTTTTGTATCTGGAGGCATTAGAGCTGCCGGAGAGTACGGAGGAAAAGCCGTATTTTTATAAGACGCAGGTGGAAAAGATAAAAGCACTGCAGCAGTTTATCACTTCCCATATGGATGAAAATTATACACAGGAATATTTGGCCGGACAATTTGATATTCCGCTTACGACGATGAAACAGTGCTTCAAATCGGTGTTCGGCTCTACGATCGGAAATTATCTGCTTTTGTATCGGATGAATCAGGCGGCGGTTTTACTGAAAACAAATCATAACATAAGTGTGGCGCAAATAGCCGGGAATGTGGGATATGACAGTCCCAGCAAGTTTGCTATGGCATTTCGCAAAGTAATGGGAATGTCGCCGACAGAATACCGCAGCAGAAGAAGCGTATGAAATATTTTTGTCTAAACAGGACAAAAGCAACGCTTCAGAGCGGAAAACAGATTTTTAAGGAAATACAATAAGAATGGTTAGTGTGAACTACCCGTTCTTATTTTTTTCCATGTGAAAGGAGTTATTATATGAATAAACAAAATCAGGGATTTCTTTCCTGCCTGCTTTCCTATACAAAGGAAAGTAAACAGAAGTTGATTTTATCCGTCATTCTTTCGGTGGCCAGCATCACAGTGGGAATTGTGCCGTATTACTGCTTTTATCGTGTGATCTGCCTGTTTTTAGACGGTACGGCAGCGGTTGAGGGAATTTTATTCTGGAGTTTGCGGGCATTCGCAGCTTATCTGGTAAAGATAATTTGTTTTGGACTATCCACTACGGCAAGCCACTATGCGGCCTATCATATTCTCGAGGGACTTCGTAACCGGGTGGCGGAACGGTTTTTACATGCACCTTTAGGTGAGGTGACAAAGCACAGCATTGGTGAGATCAAGAATATTATGGTGGATAAAATTGAGGGGATTGAGCCGCCTTTGGCGCATATGGTTCCGGAGGGCAGCGGTCATATTGTCCTGCCGGTTGTGAGCATGATTGCCCTTATGGTTATTGACTGGCGGCTGTTTCTTGCCTCTCTGGTGACATTTCCGCTGTCCTTTCTCTGTATGGGACTGACCTTTAAAATCAGCGGAAAGAATTTTGAGGAGTACAATGAAGGAAATGCGCAGATGAACAGCAATATCGTGGAATATGTGGAAGGAATTGAAGTCATCAAGGCGTTTGGACGCACCGGGGTTTCCTATGAGAAATATGCAGCTTCCATTAGAAACTATAAAACATTTGTTATAAAATGGCTCTCCTCTACCTGGGTGCCTATGAAGCTGGCGTTTGCCCTGTTTCCGTCTACGCTTCTGGGGGTTCTGCCTGTCAGCTTGTGGCTGGGAGCCAATGGTACGATTACGGCTGCGCAGGCAGCACTTGCGGTCATGCTTTCCATGTCTATGGTAGGTTCATTATCCAAGCTTGAGGTTTTTGCCAATGAGATGAAAAAGATACAGATGACGGTGGAAGAACTGCAAAAGTATTTGGAGATGCCCGAACTGCCGGAGAACTGCAGGAATGCCAGTCTGAAAGGTTATGATATAGAATTGAAGGGCGTACATTTTGCGTATGAGGAACAGGAGGTGCTGCATGGCATTGATCTGAAACTTTCCCAGGGCAGCTTTACTGCACTGGTGGGACCTTCCGGCAGCGGAAAATCTACGGTGGCACGGCTGCTTTCGAGGTTTTATGATGTGACAGACGGAAGTATCTTACTTGGCGGCGCGGACATTCGGGATATTGCATTAGAGCAGCTTAGCAGTATCATTAGTTTTGTGGCGCAGGATAATTTCCTGTTTCGCTGTTCCTTGAAAGAAAATATCCGGATGGGGAATCCAAAAGCAAGCGATGAAAAGGTCGTGGCAGCAGCAAAAGCCGCACAGTGTGATGAGTTTATTCGTAAACTGCCAAAGGGGTATGATACGCCTGCCGGAGAGGCGGGAAAACGGCTGTCCGGCGGTGAGAAACAGCGAATTGCCATTGCGAGAATGATCCTGAAAAATTCGCCGGTTATTATACTGGATGAAGCCACGGCATTTACCGACCCGGAAAATGAAGATAAAATCCAGCAGAGTATCCGGGAGCTTGCGAAAGGAAAAACCCTTTTAGTCATTGCCCACAGGTTATCTACGATCAAAAATGCGGACAATATCGTCGTATTGAAGGATGGCAGCATTTTCGCACAGGGAAAACAGGAAAAACTGCTGAATACCTGTCCGCTTTACAGGGATATGTGGGAGGCGCATATCGGTGCAAAGCAGTGGGCAGCAGGAACAGAGAAAAAGGAGGCGGCAAATCATGTTTAGGACATTAAAACGAATTATCGACTGGTGCACAGAATTTAAGGGGAAGCTGTATATCGGCTTTGTGTTCTCTTTCTTTTCCCATCTTTTTGCTGCGATGCCTATCATGGTGGCGGCGTATACCATAGGAAAGCTGATTGTGGCAGCGCAGGGTGGAGAACCCTTTGAGAGAAAATGGATCGGACTTAGTTTTCTGGTTATTGCAGTACTGATATTTTTACGTTTCCTCTTTGATTATCTGCGGTCAAAATTTCAGGAAGCAATCAGCTATGAACTGGCGGCAAAGGACCGTATTGCCATTGGTGACGCCTTAAAGCGTGTTTCTCTCGGTTATTTTCAGCAGAAAAGCACGGGGAGCATTTTAAATTCGGTTACCACAGGGCTTAGCACACTGGAAAATATGGGAATCCGCATGATTGACAACTTTGTGGGCGGATATTTAAATTTTCTGGTCATTTTTATCTGTCTGCTGTTTTTCTCGCCTTTGACGGCATTGATTGCACTGGCGGGAGTCGCTGCATCCTTTCTGTTTTTGCTGCTGGTATCAAAGCACAGCGTTAAAAATGCGCCCGTGGAGGCAGAAGCGGGAAAGAATCTGTCAGAATCCGTATTGGAATATGTAAGGGGGCTTTCTACCGTAAAATCCTTTGGACAGGGCGGCGCGTCCCTGCAGGCGATCTGGGCAGCCGCAAGGGAGAACAGGGACATTCGTCTGACGATTGAGTATGGTTTTACTCCGGCAAACTGCGGGCATCTGCTGATGCTGAAAACCGCTTCCGTTGCTTTGGCAGGAGCGTCATGCTGTCTTTGTCTGGAAGGTAAAATGGAGCTTCCCATTATGCTGATGTTTCTTTTTTTCTCCTTCGTCATGTTTGGCTCTCTGGAACCAATCAGCGACAGTGCCCATGTGCTGGGAGTAATTGATACAGCAATGAATCAGCTTGATGCCTTGAGGGAGAGCAATTATTTAGACGGGGACGGAAGAGAAATTGTTTTAGAGCATTATGATATTGCTTTTCAAAATGTAGAGTTTGGATATGAGAGCGGACGAAAGGTTTTAAAGGATGTGTCTTTTCAGATTCCGGAGAAAACAACGACGGCAATCATAGGACCTTCCGGCAGCGGTAAGAGTACCATTTGCAGCCTGCTGGCACGTTTTTATGATGTGGAAGGCGGCAGTATTATGGTGGGCGGACACAATGTCCGTGAGTTTACCTGCGACAGCCTGCTTTCTAATATCTCTATGGTATTCCAGAATGTATATCTGTTTCATGACACGATTCGGAGCAACATTTGCTTCGGCAGGCAGGATGTTACAGAGGAGGAAATGACCGAAGCGGCGAAAAAAGCCCGCTGTCATGATTTTATTACTGCTTTGCCGGATGGGTATGATACAGTGATCGGCGAAGGCGGCGGAACTCTCTCAGGCGGTGAAAAGCAGCGTATCTCCATTGCCCGTGCGATTCTGAAAAATGCACCGATTGTCATACTTGACGAGGCAACGGCGAGCATTGACCCGGAAAATGAGCATCTGATCCAGGCGGCGATTTCCGAGCTTGCAAAGGAAAAGACGCTGATAACCATTGCCCATCGTCTTGCAACCGTAGAAAATGCCGATCAGATTCTGGTGGTGGATGAAGGAAGGATCGTGCAGAAGGGTAGGCATGAGGAGCTTATGAATCAGCAGGGCAAGTATCATGATTTTATTAAGGTCAGAGAACAGGCGGAAGGCTGGATGCTTGGCTAATGCTCTTTTTTTTGGTATAATAAGAAATATACTAAATAATATGAGGAACTGATACTTATGATAAAAGACTTGACAGAAGGAGAACCCAGGAAAGTGCTATGGCAGTTTACGCTTCCGATGTTCGTGAGCGTAATTTTTCAGCAGTTTTATAATATTGCTGACAGTATTATAGCAGGAAATTTTTCCAGGCATGGGGAAAATGCATTGGCAGCAGTAGGTGCATCTTATCCTATTACCATGATTTTTATGGCAATCGCCATGGGCTGTAATATAGGCTGTGCCGTAGTGATTTCCCAGCTTTTTGGTGCAAAACGCTACCGTGAGATGAAGACGGCGGTATCTACCACGCTGATTGCATCCTTTGTGCTATCGCTGGTGATTACGGTGTTTGGACTATTGTTTTGCCGTACCATGATGAGAGCAATTCATACGCCGGAGAATATTTTTTCGGATGCAGACATATATCTTCGGATTTATATCGGAGGATTCGTTTTTTTATTCCTCTACAATGTAGTTACCGGTATTTTTACCTCACTGGGGGATTCTAAGACGCCGCTGTATTTTTTAATCGGTTCTTCCCTCAGCAATATCCTTTTGGACTGGATATTTGTTGCCGTCTGCCATTGGGATGTCCCTGGTGTGGCATGGGCGACGTTTATTTGTCAGGGAGCAGCCTGTATTTTGGCAATCCTGACACTGCAGAAACGGCTGAAGGCGGTAGCCTGTGAAGGAAAGCCGGATTGGTTTTCTCTTTCTATGTTAAAGAGAATCGGTATTATGGCGATTCCGAGTGTGCTGCAGCAGAGCTTTATTTCGGTGGGAAATATTTTTATCCAGAGCCTGATTAATGGATATGGCTCTTCTGTAATTGCAGGCTATTCCGCAGCCATTAAGATTAATACATTTGCGGTGAACTGTTTTACCACACTTGGAAATTCCGTTTCAAACTTTACGGCGCAAAATATTGGAGCCGGACGGGATGACCGGGTAAAAAAGGGACTGCGGGCAGGTCTTATGATGGGGCTGCTCATCGGAATTCCGTTTTTTGTAATGAGTTTTTTCCAAGGGGATTTTTTGATACATCTGTTTATGAAGGAGGAATCGGAAGCAGCACTGAATACGGGCATTGAGTTTCTGCGGATTGTTTCACCTTTTTATTTTGTGGTTTCCATGAAATTGGCAACAGACGGGCTCTTGCGCGGGTCCGGTGCGATGAGCTGCTTTATGATGGCAACCTTCAGTGACCTGATACTGCGTGTCGTTTTGGGCTATGTTTTCGCAGGACCTTTGGGAACTACGGGTATCTGGATGTCCTGGCCGGTAGGCTGGAGCATTGGTACCATAATGTCATTGGCATTTTATGCAAAGGGTGTTTGGAGGATAAAGCTTAATGCAAAAAATTAATTTTTTCCTTCCGGGCTTTTATGAAAATTTTCGGCTGATTACGTTTATAGCGGATATGATGAAAGAAAATCCGGAAGTGTTTTATGAGAATATCAGGATAGGTGCCGTTTACGGATGCTTTCCGGGAAGTATCTGGAACGGCGGAAGAGTCATTCTCGGAAGCTGTACAAAACAGGAAATGGAATATGCGATTACGGAATATAACAAGCGTGATATAGCGGTTCGTTATACGTTTACAAACCCGTTGTTAGAGAAAGTACATTTGTTGGACACGTACTGTAATCTATGTATGGAGTTAGGGGATAACGGAAAAAATGAGGTAATTGTTAATTCTCCGCTGATGGAATCGTTTGTCAGGGAGATGTATCCGGGATATTCTGTCATATCATCCACTACAAAATGTTTAAAGGATCTGGATTCTGTGAAGCAGGAGATGAATAAGGATTACGCACTTGTAGTACTCGATTCCGCATGGAACAATACAGAAGAATTGTTCAAGATGGAGCACAGGGAAAAGATAGAGCTGATTGTAAACCATTATTGTGCAGATGATTGTCCGAGAAGAAAAGAACATTATGAATCAGTGGGGAGATGTCAGTTAAATTTTTCCGAGCTGGATTTTGGAAAATGCAGTAATATCACCCGGGATTTTTATCAGATTATGGAAAACCGGTCTTTTATATCGACAGATGAATTGTATGGAAGGTATTATTCTGCAGGCTTTTGCAATTTTAAGTTAGATGGCAGAGGATTTCATAAATATAAGCTTTTAGAAAGCTTTGTTTATTATCTTGTAAAACCGGAATATCGGGACAGAGTCCGTTTTAGGCTTTTAAGAAATTTGATGTAATCGGAATGGAAGGTATTCTTATGACGCTAACACAATTAAAATATGTAATCACAGTTGCTGAAGCAAAATCCATGAATGAAGCAGCCAAGCAGTTGTTTATATCACAGCCGAGCCTGTCCTCTGCAATCCGTGAATTAGAGGATGAAATCGGAGTGGAAGTATTTCGAAGAAGCAATAAGGGAGCCTGTGTCACGCCGGAAGGGGAAGAATTTGTCGGATATGCCAGACAGGTCGTAGAGCAGTATAAGCTGATCGAAGCGAAGTATATTGATAAGGAAAATATCAGGAAGAAATTCGGCGTATCCACACAGCATTATACTTTTGCAGTCAAAGCCTTTGTTGAAATGGTCAGGCAGTTCGGGATGGATGAGTATGAGTTTGCAATCCGTGAAACAAAGACCTATGAGGTGATAGAGGATGTAAAAAATTTCAAAAGTGAGATTGGAATTTTGTATGTCAATGCTTTTAATCAGAAGATACTCAATAAGCTGTTTTTGGAAAATGGTCTGGAATTTCACCCGATATTAGACTGTCATATCTATGTCTATATGTGGAAAGGACATCCGTTAGCCAGGCAGCAGGAAATTGCACTGAATGAGTTAGAAGATTATCCTTGTCTGGCATTTGAACAGGGAAATAACAATTCTTTTTATTTTGCAGAGGAGGTTTTAAGCACCTATAACTATAAACAGTTGATTCGGGCAAATGACAGAGCTACGCTTTTGAATCTGATGATTGGGTTAAATGGTTATACTTTATGCTCCGGTATTATCTGCGAGGAGTTGAATGGTTCCGATTATTGTGCGGTACGGTTAAAGTCAGATGAGATTATGACAATCGGCTACCTTACAAGAAAGGGTGCAGCCATAAGCTCGCTGGGAAGAAAATACATCGAAGAATTGTCGAAATATGAGGACAAAGCATTAAAATAAAATTTAACATTTTTGTTGCCAAAGCATCAGAGGGAGCTGCCAGCGGCAAGTCCTGCAGGTCATTATAGATTTTGCCTATAGCAGTTTAAAGGTTATAGGTATTATTCATGACGGTTGATTTATGCTATTCTCATATTATCCTTATAATTGGAATTGGGCAGGAAGAAACTTGATTTTGGAATTTGAGAGCGTATGAAAAAAGCGAGGGAAGAGTCAGATGGCAGAGAGGAATCTTGATTTTGATACAGTAATAGACAGAAAAAATACATATAGTGTGAAATATGATTTTGCAGCAAGGAAAAATATGCCGCAGGATGTACTGCCGCTCTGGGTGGCAGATATGGATTTCCGGGTATCCTCTTATATTCAGGAAGCACTCCAAAAACAGACGGAACATGGAATTTTCGGATACAGCGAGGTGCAGGAGGAGTATTTTGAAGTTTTAAAGCAGTGGATGAGCCGCCACTATGGCTGGCGGATTGAACGCAAATGGCTGGTCAAAACACCGGGAATTGTATTTGCGCTTGCAATGGCAGTAAAAGCCTTTACAGAAGAAGGCGACGGGGTACTGATACAGCAGCCGGTCTATTATCCGTTCGGCGAGGTAATTGCCAACAATGGACGAAGGGTTGTTAGCAATACGCTCATACAGGAGGAATCCGGAAAATACAGTATAGATTTTGCAGATTTTGAAAATAAGATCGTAAGCGAAAAGATCAAACTCTTTTTTCTTTGCAATCCGCATAATCCGGTAGGCAGAGTGTGGAGCAGAGAGGAGTTGACACGCTTAGGGGACATCTGTTATAAGCATAAGGTGATAGTGGTCAGTGATGAAATTCATGCAGATTTTGTATTTTCAGGAAAGCATCATGTGTTTGCAGATTTAAAGAAGGAATATCAGGAAATTTCCATTGTTGCCACCTCACCAAGCAAGACCTTTAATATTGCGGGCTTGCAGGTTTCAAATATTTTTATTCCGAACCCGAAGTTAAAGAGCAGATTCAAAAAGCAGATGGATGCAGTCGGATACAGCCAGTTGAATGTGTTGGGATTAGTGGCAGCAAAGGCAGCCTATGAGCATGGAGAGGAATGGTATGAGGCAATGCATCAATATGTCAGTGAGAACATTGCCTGCACGAAACAGTTTGTAGAGGAAAAACTGCCGAAGATAAAGTTAGTGGAACATGAAGGAACCTATTTATTGTGGCTGGATTTCAGAGAACTGAAACTGTCAGAAAATGAACTGGAGGAGCTGATTATCAAAAAAGCAAAGCTGTGGTTAGATAGCGGCAGGTTATTTGGAGAAACAGGAAGAGGATTTCAGAGAATCAACGTTGCCTGCCCAAGGAGTACATTAACAGAAGCACTCACAAGGCTTGAGCAGGCAGTAAAAGGTCTGCAGACCTGGTAAAGGACTGTTTTCCATAACTACAATAATGAAAACAGGCTTCATATCATGAAAGGTAAAGGCTTTTTGGAATACTTCAGAGAGTGGATCAATGGGCAGTCTTGCATTTGTCATAAAATAGAATACCTCCTTAGAATTGAAAACAGATGAGACATGTAATGAAAAGTGGAATGTCTGGCGAAACGCCGGATATTATAAAGAATCTTAAATGAATTATAAAAGATAGAAAAAGTATAGTTTGAAAGGACATCGGAAGTCAATAGGATTGGGAGGAATTTATAAATATATAGTAACAGTTCAGCCATGAAATAATGCAAATATCACAAAACGAACAAACGCCTTTTGTTTGCTCGTTTTTGAATTTGCGTTATTTCATGAGCGGAGCGCCCGAATATGAGCAAAAATAGCTGCAAAGCAGCGGAGAGTGCGATAGCACGATTTTGCGAATGGCGCGGGCTGAACTGTTACAATATATATTTTCCGACTGACTGTGTTATAGAAAAAAACTATAACCAGTCCTAAAAATTATGATTTTATAATTCCTATAGAAATAGTATAATATTGAGATGGTAAGGATCGTGCGATATGACAAAAGGAAAAAAGACACAAGGTAACTGCCTGTGAAGTACAAAAAGGTTATAAAGAGGGAACAGTCATGATTGAAAATGAGATGCTAAAAGAGAAAATAGAAACATTAAAGAAGGAAAAGGATGCAGTGATCCTTGCGCACTATTATGTAGACGGAGAAGTACAGAAAATTGCAGATTATGTGGGAGATTCCTATTATCTGAGTAAGGTGGCAACGAAATTAAAACAGGAAAATATTCTGTTTTGCGGCGTAAAATTCATGGGAGAAAGTGCGAAGCTGTTAAATCCTGAAAAAACGGTGGTAATGGCAGATGATTTTGCAGACTGTCCCATGGCGCATATGGTAACTGTCGAGAAAATCGAAGAAGTCAGAGCAGAATATGACGACCTTGCAGTTGTCTGTTATGTAAATTCCACAGCAGAAATCAAAGCGGTTTCAGATGTGTGCGTGACTTCCTCAAATGCATTGAGAGTCGTGGAAAAACTGCCGGAGAAAAACATCTTTTTTGTACCGGATGAAAATCTCGGCAGATATGTAGCCGAAAAATTGCCGGCGAAGCATTTTATATTCAATGACGGTTTCTGCCATGTCCATAAAAGCATTACTGCAGAAAATGTAAAAAAGGCAAAGGAAGTATATCCCGATGCGCTGGTACTTACCCACCCGGAATGCACCAAAGAGGTAATTGCAGTTTCCGATTTTGTGGGAAGTACTTCGGAGATTATTGATTATGCGACAAATACCGATTGTGAAAGATTTATTATCTGTACCGAAATGGGTGTTTTCTTCGAACTGCAGGAAAAAAATCCAAATAAAAGGTTCTATTCTGTAGGCCACAGGCAGTTCTGCCCTAATATGAAAAAAGTAACCTTAGAGAAAACGGCAGCGGCATTAGAGCGAATGGCTCCTGCCATCGAATTGCCGGCACAGGTGATGGAAGAGGCGGGAAAACCATTGCAGAGAATGTTAGAGCTTTCCTGAAGAAGGACTGTGTACAGGTATATACAGTTTGATGTTTGAGCATAATAGGGAGGAAATTGGAATGACAAGAGAAGAAGCATGGAATTTATTGACAGAGTATAACGAAGATGAATTTCATTTAGAACATGCGCAGATCGTAGAGCAGACGATGAAATATTTTGCTCATAAATTAGGATATGGAGAGGAAGCTGATTTCTGGGGCATTGTCGGGCTGCTGCATGATTTGGACTTTGAGCGTTATCCGGAGGAGCACTGTATCAAAGAACAGGAAATTCTGCGGGAAAGAGGAATTGATGAAAGCATCATTCATGCCATAGCAAGTCATGGGTATGGCATTACCGTAGATATTCAGCCGGAGCATGAGATGGAAAAGGTGCTGTACGCTGTAGATGAATTGACAGGACTTATCGGTGCAGTGGCAATTATGCGACCTTCTAAAAGTGTGCAGGATCTGGAATTAAAATCCGTTAAGAAAAAGTATAAGAGTAAAAATTTTGCTGCCGGATGCTCCAGAGAGGTCATTGAGCGGGGAGCCGACATGTTAGGCTGGACATTAGACGATTTGATTGTTCAAACCATTGAGGCACTTCGGACATTTCGGGATTGAAAATATGGAACTGACAGGCCAGTTATAGATATTAACTATAACTGGCTATTGCTTTTTCCTATTATAATAAAAATTCCAAAAGACTTAAATTGAGGTAGAGAAATGGAAATCACAGCACAGGATTTAAGATTGTTAGATGAAGAGAAATATCAGATTATAGACATTCGAAGCGAGATTGAAGCTGCGCACGGAGCAATTCCCGGTGCGATTCGTATATCTCCGGAACAAATAGAAAAAGATTCCGGAGTTGATTTATCTAAAAAACTCATTCTCTGTTGCAGCAGAGGGCAATTCAGCTTAGAAACAGCAAGAGAACTGAGAGAAAAGGGATATGATGCATTCAGTCTTTCCGGAGGATATGCTGCATGGCTGCTGGAACATTTGCGGCAGGAAAAGGAAAACGAATTTAATCAGGAAGTAGAACAGAGCATCCGAAAGAAATTTCATAAGAATATCTGGAGCAGATTTGCAAAAGCTGTAAAGGAATATGAGCTGGTAGAAGAGGGAGACTGTATTGCGGTATGCATTTCCGGGGGTAAGGATTCCATGCTCATGGCAAAATTATTTCAGGAATTAAAACGGCATAATAAGTTTGATTTTGAGGTAAAGTTTCTGGTGATGGACCCGGGATATAATGCTGCAAACCGGGCGATTATTGAAGAAAATGCAAAGAAATTAAAGATTCCAATCACCATATTTGAATCGGATATTTTTGAATCTGTTTATCATATAGAGAAATCCCCCTGTTACTTATGCGCAAGAATGCGGAGAGGCCATTTGTACAATTACGCTAAAAAGTTAGGATGCAATAAAATTGCATTAGGACATCACTAGGATGATGTGATCGAAACAATTCTCATGGGTATGCTGTATGGCGCGCAGGTACA
>CAYWXJ010000031.1:2948-18920 GCA_964462405.1 uncultured Eubacterium sp. | reverse complement strand
CCCTGAAGTCCTGCAAGATAAATTACCATATAATAACCCATGTATTTCCAGACACTGAATAAGATCAAAGTAAACATAATCAGATTTTTACCGAACCAGTTCGGAAGATTCTGATTATCCACATGAAAAATGTAATACAAAATAGCATTTATAGGTCCTTTGCTTGGGTGAAAAATCATTCCCCAAACAGCAGTGATTGCAACTAAGGACGCAACATATGGGAAAAAGGCAATGGTACGGAAAATACCTTTTCCTTTAATTTTCTGATTCAAAAGGATTGCAAGTGCCAAAGATGCAACCATCGTAAGCGGTACAGTACCGATACAGTAAATAATTGTATTTTTTAATGATGCAAGAAACAGTGTATCATCTGCTAATTCCTTAAAATTCGAAAGTCCTGCAAATGTAATTGCATTATTTCCGTCCCAATGCAAAAAGGCTAATGCAAAAGCAAAAATAATCGGAATCAATGTAAATACTGCAAATCCAATAAAGTTTGGAGCAATAAAGGAATAGGCAACCAATGTACGTTTTCTTTCACGCCTTTTTCTACTCTTCTTTAAATCCATAACTTTCTCCATTTTTTTCTCCATTTCTACCGGATCTTTAGGTAAAAAAAGGGAGAGCAGTAAAAATATTCAGTTTACTGTCCCCCTCTTGCTACTTTTCATTCTTACCGGCTATTTTCTTATTTATTAAGAATTGCAGATACTTCCTCATTCATCTTCTGAATACCATCATCAATGCTGACATCACCATTCATAATATCTTTATGGTATGTATCAAGAATTGTGTTGATTTCAGAAACATTTTCGCTGTATGGAGCTTCAAGATAAATCTGGCAGGTCTTTAAAGCTTCTTTACTTTCAGCATCTGTCGGGAATCCTTCTAATGCAGCAATCTTCTCAACTACAGCGTCGTTCATGATTGCCGGGAACTGTCCGATGTCTGCTAATACTTCTGCGCCTTCTTCACCTGATGCAAATTTGATGAAATCCCATGCAGTCTCTTTCTGGTCAGATACAGTCGGGATAGAAAGTGCTGTGATAGTTCCTAATGTTGTTCCCGCTTCTACGCCTTCCGGATGAGGATATTTAACGATTCCCCAGTTTCCGCAAAGAGAAGAATCATATTCGCCGCTTTCAAGACTTGTCATTAATGTAGGAATGTACCAGCTACCCATGTTCAACATTGCTGTATTTCCTTCAGAGAAAGCTGCTGAGTAGTGAAGCTGTGATGCGTTAATGTCAACATATGTACGGCATACGCCATCTGCTTCCTGGTTAAGAACCATCTCATAGTAAGGTTTCAAAAATTCATAGTCGCCATCTAAAATCGTATGCTGGCCGTCTAAGATACCAAATAATGTAACATCACTTCTCCATGTATGATAGTGAGCGCCGTATACCTGGTCTGCTCCGAATCCGCCGCCGGATACTGCACGTGCTAATGCATCATACTCTTCTATTGTCATATCATTTGTCGGGTAATCTACACCTGCATTATCAAAAATATCTTTGTTGTAGAAAAGTACCCAGAAGTCACTTCTGAATGGTAATTCATATAAAGAACCGTCTACCATTACCTGATCGGTTGCACCATTGTATAAGCTAAGGTCTACACCATCTGCTTTGATGAGCTCGTTCATTGGCTCTAAAACTCCCTTAGATACTAAGGTAGCGTATCCAGGTACATCTTTGATTGTTACAACGTCAAAGTCAGATCCGCTTCCGGACAACTCTGTTGCAAGTACTGTCATGTAATCAGCAGAACCAAGGTCAACTAACTCGATTGTTACGTTTGGATTCTCTGCTGTATAAGCATCAGCTAATGCCTGCCAATAGGTCGTTGTTGCCTGATCCCAAATTGCCCACTTTAATGTAACAGCTTCACCGGTCTCTTCTGCTTCTGCATCGTCTGCCTCTGCAGCGTCTGCCTCTGCATCGTCTGCTTCTGCATCATCTGCTGTGTCCGCTGCATCAGCCGTTGTGTCCGCTGTGTCCGCTGTGCTGCTTCCGCATCCGGCTAACACAGTTGCTGCCATAGAAGCAACCAGTAACATACTTACTACTTTCTTTTTCATGAATAATCCCTCCATAGATTTTATTATTTTGCTTTGCACATGGCATAAGCTTTATTGTAATCTTATTATAGTCCTGGGTTTCTCTTCTTTCCATGGCAAATGCTATGATTTCTTTTCCATTTTCTCTATTTTTTTTCTATTTTCTATTTTCTCTTCATGTCTTTTCTTAATAAAAAATGTAAAATTTTACTTTTTTACTAAAATACATAGAATTCGTTTTTACTTTTATGTTATACTTAATTATCTATATCATGCTTTCGATTTGATAAGAAAGGATATTATATGAATCATTCATTTTATAAATCCATAAAAGGCAGATTCTTTTTGATTACTTTAGCTTTGATGCTGTTTGTAGGTATTGCCACCTCTGCTTTCAGTTATCAGATGTTTTCAAAGAATCTTACCAGCAATTCAATTCACTCTGCCGAAACGAATTTACAGTTTTTGACAGACAGTATAAACACTTCCCTGTCTGACGTTCTCTATTTGACGGACTGGTGCCGCAGTAATGATAATATCATTACGTTTGTCATGACGCCAAAGGATGCTTCTTCTTATAACCGTGTCGCTTCATCTGCAACCGACCGGCTTGCGGAAGAATACCGTACCAATCATTCCAGTAATTACATACGCCGTCTTGTCATATCCAATCAGGGACGTGATGATTACTTACAGGTAATCCAGAATACGATCTATTCTATAGATAAGCCGATTCCTTCTATGGTAAGAGAGCTTCCTTATTATGAAAGGCTTTTAACTGCTCCGGATTATGATTTTACCATTGGTTTTCAGGAAGATCCTTTTCATGTCGATTATTCGCAGACATTTCCCCTGATCCGTCCGGTATATCATCCCTACAACAGCAGTACCATCGGTTTTGTTTATATAGAATTATCCGCTTCCTTATTTACCGGTGCTGCACAGAAATATGTCCGCTCCGAAAACACCACGGTTTATTTTTCTACCGGTTCAAAGACATATGCCATCACGCCTTCGAAGATTGTCCTGTCTTCCGATTTGGAGCATTTAGAAGACTACAGCTATGATGTACATTTAAACAACAATACCATACTAAGGAAAAGTGCTTCGGGCGATAGTCAGCTCTATATTACGATTCCTTTAAAAGCAGAAGGCTGCAGCATGACAATTCCGATTTCTAACAGCTCCATTTTTGAGCAGTCAGACGGTTACCTTAGAATTTTATTTCCGATCCTCCTGCTGATTTTAGTTTTTGGAATCCTGTTATATATTACTTTATCCCGTACTGTTACACATCCCGTCGGGCTTTTGCGCAGCAGGCTGCTTGCGATCGCTGCCGGTGATTTCTCTCAGGATGCTTCGATTGAATGGAATAACGAATTTGGTGATATTGGAAGAAACATCAATCAGCTTGCCATTGATATTCACAATCTGATTGACGAGAAGGTTTCCTCTGAAAAACAGAAGAAGAATTATGAATATCAGATTTTGCAAAGCCAGATCAATCCGCACTTTTTGTATAATACCTTAAATTCTATTAAATGGATGGCGACCATACAGAATGCACCGGGTATTGCAGAAATGGCAACGGCACTTTCCCATCTGTTGAAAAATATTGCAAAGGGAACCAGTACCATTGTAACCATTCAGGATGAGATTGTCCTGCTTGATGACTATTTTACCATCCAGAAATACCGCTACGGCGGTACGATTTCCTTAGACTACCAGATTGATGACCCGGTTCTGCTTAAGAATCCGACGCTGCGGTTTACGTTGCAGCCGATTGTAGAAAATGCAATTTTCCATGGAATTGAACCAAAGGGACAGAATGGTCACATTACCATTCATATTTACCAGATTTCCGATAAGGATATGCGTATTGACATTACCGATGATGGAGTGGGCATGGATGAGACAACCATTGCCTCCGTCCTAAACGGTGACTCCGCGCAGCGTTCCCAGTTCTTCAAGCAGTTAGGAATCAGCAGTGTACATAAACAGATTCAGTATACCTTTGGCGAATCTTATGGACTTACCATTACCAGTAAGCTAAACGAATTTACCAAAATGTCGATTCTGCTTCCTTACCAGCCGCAGACAGACATCTAACAGTATTTTTAAAAAGGAGTTTTTATTATGTTAAAAGTTTTAATTGTCGATGATGAGCCTTTAGTTCAGATTGGTTTAAAGTCCATGATTGACTGGAATGCACTTGGTTTTGAAATCTGTGGAACTGCAGCAAACGGGGATGCAGCTTATGACATGATTGAAACCTATATGCCGGAGATTGTGATTACCGACATCCAGATGCCTTGTCTTTCGGGACTTGAGCTTGCAAAAAAATGCCGGGATAACTACGGCAGACTTCCTGTCTTTATTATATTGACCAGCTATGAGGATTTTCACTATGCCAGAGAGGCTTTAAGCTTCCAGGCGATTGATTATCTGGTAAAAATAGATTTGACACCGGAGCTTTTAACAAATGCTTTGAACTCTGCAAAAGAAGTCGTGGAATCTGTTCTGAATCAAAATTCCGCATCATCTGCAGATTCGCTGGATGTCATGCTGTTTTCGGAACGTTTCTTTATCCGTCTTTTGAACAACCTGTTTGAAAGTCCGGCACAATATGAAATACAGGCGGCTTCTCTTTCCATTAACTTAGACTACCGCTATTATTGTGTTGCCCAGATTGAAATTATTCCGAATGAAAAATGTGAAGACAGCAATGCACTCTATTCCAGTACGCTTCATATGTTTACAGAACTGATTGAAAAGTATATCGACTGTCATATCATTCCGTTGGACAACCGCTTTTTCGCAATTTTATTCTATTCGAATGAGGCAGACAGCAAAGATTTCTCCACGGAGATTGCCGCAGCTCTCACACAGACCTTTTCCATGCTGTTCGGCTACTACAGTGTGACGCTGCTTGCAACCGTCGGACGTACGGTCTCTGATATTATGGATGTCAGTGCTTCCTACTATGATGCCAAGCAAATCAGCTCCTATGTATCTGCAGATCAGCAGATTATCTTCTTTGAAGATTTACCGGATACGAACAATCTGCGGAATGTTTTTAATCTTTCTGTATTCCGCAACGATATTACCCGTGCCTTTGAGGATTTAGATGAATCTGCTTTGCATGAAACGCTTTCCGGTATCACAGAGCTGCTTTCCGCTGATAATGTACATGTCACTCAGGCAATGGATGTTTCGGGAAGCATTCTGCACCTGACGCTTACCCTGCTTTCTAACGGTGCGGAAATTGCCGATTCTATATTCGCAAATGAGCCGGACGGATACCGCTCCCTTTACCGCCAGAAGACCATCAGCTCGATTATCAACTGGCTGAACACATTAGAAGCCGGACTTTGTGAGGAATTTCAGACACATGCGAAGGATCAGAAGAATTTCCTGGTAGAAAATGTCAAGAAATATATTGCCAAGCATCTGCATGAGCGGATTGCCCTTTCCGATTTAGCGGAAAGCTTCCATGTTAGTCCGAATTATTTAAGCCAGCTTTTTAAGAAATATACGGAGGTGGGCATCAACGAATATATTACCCAGCAGAAAATTGCAGCCTCCAAGGAGCTTTTAAAGCAGCCGGATTTAAAGATTTATGAGGTTGCCGAGCAGTTCGGCTTTGAAAGTGCCTTTTACTACAGCAAAGTATTCAAAAAGGTGACCGGGATCTCCCCGAAGGATTTCCGCAATCACCTGAATGAAAACGTATGGTGATACCGCTGTCTGCTGCCAGTCTACCAGTGCAGTACCGTACCACCGAAGGTTCCTTCCCTGCGGTCAAATACAATCACATTTCCAAAGCCCTTGCAGTCACCAGCTCCCACTAAATCTGTTGGAGAGTTCACTTCCTGATGGCAGATGATTACGATATATTCTGTTTCATCTGTCACAATGGAAATGGCTTCTGCTTTCTCTGCACCATATTCCACGGATTTTAATACGGATTCTGTGGAAAGTCTTTTACATTCTTTTATGGCTCCGCCTGCAAAAACAGTATAAAGTGAGGTAAATCCTTCTCCCTGCTGCTTTACTCTCAGGCAGTCATTTTCTGCTTCATCGTTGTAGTGACGCGCTACCTTTGACTTTTCTAAAAGAAGCTCTGCCCGGTTCTCTTCTAATGCTTCCGAACGGAAAAATACCTGCACTGCTCCGTCCTGATCCTGATAAACCGCATCGGTGCTGTTTTTTAATTCTACCTTTCCTGCTTCATTAAAATGGAAAAAGGTTTCATAGGTATGTTTGCCCTTCCCGTACAACTCGTCTGCAATCAGATAAATATCCGGTTTGATATGAATAATTTTACGGTTGATAAAAATACCGTCCTCTATATATCCTAAATGTCCGCCCTGAACATATTCGTACTTATCAGTAAACCTATATGCGGTATTGGCCGGTTCACACAATTTCGTGCATTCCCAGGAATCCTTACATACGGTAAAAAGCTTTCCGTCGGCAATCACAGTATTGTGTGCCTGGGGATTCTTATAGGCTTCCCTGCCATTTGCCCATGCATAAGTATAACGTCCCGCATCAATCAAAACATCTCTGCCCTGCATTACAAGGTCTACATGCAGCTTGTCGGAATGTCCATGTCCTGCCCCTAAGGTTCCGCAGGTAAAATGCATCAGATTCGCTTTTTGATCCCAACCAGAACGGAAATAGTAATGTCCGCTGTCATGCAGCGCCTTTGATAAAAACTCCGGTTTCTCCATATAAATCCCTTCGTAATCCTTAACTCCGTCGATGCCGAGATTCCAGAGTACCTCATAATCCATTTTTCCTTCCGCTGCAAATTTCAATCTACCGTCATTGAAATAATATGCTCCTAAAATAAAGCACTCTTCCATGCACAAATCATCACTGTCGCCGTTTAAGAACATATTTCCATCCGGTTTTTTCCATGCCAGCATGGCATATAAGCCCTTTTTAATGGTTTCGATCATATCCTCCGGCAGAGTAATCTGATGCTTTCTTGCAAGAATCATCACATCCAGATAACAGCGCACCACTTCCATATGATACAGCGGCGACTGTTCCCAATGGACACCGTCCTCCATGAACTGCATCTTAGCTGCCTGATGCAGCACATCCACGGCTTTTTGTATATAATATGCTCTTTTTTCCTCATCACAAAGTGCCAGTGCAATCTCAAAAAGCCCGTGATTCTCGATAACGCCCCAGTTACTGATATATTTGTAATCACTGTGTTTACGCACAATATACTCCGCATGTTGATAAAGGGAGTTCTCATACATCTTCTGCACATCTTCCGAAAAGGCAGGCGAATCCTTAATATAGGAAACTGCTTTTGTCCAGTTCTCTCCCCGAAATCCGGCTTCTAAGCTTCTCCATGCTTTCATCTCATGCTCCGGGGTAAGAGGAACCCGCATGATCCAGTCTGTCATAAGCTCTGCCATTTTCTCTGCATATTTCTCTTCTCCGGTCATCTGGTACGCCTGACCCATGCAGATAAAATAACGGTGTCTGTTAAACTGCCATACAAATTCCGGGTCCCCGTTCGGGTCAATCTCCCAGTCAATCTGATCTTGAAATTCAACAGGGAAAGGCGCCTGCTCTAAATCCCATTTATCTGTAAAAATGAACTGCTGTCTGCATACCCGGTCTGCTGTGGCAAGAATACTCTTGACGTCCTCCGGGAATTTTTCCAATGCAATTTCTGCTATTTCTTTCATGCTACCAGTATACCTCCCAGTCTTTATGCATACGCATCAATGCTTCCATGTAGAAATAATCGCCCCAACTGTTGCACTCATCCACTCCATAGTGGTTGCAGGTGTTGTATGGGGAGTGGTTAGAATAGGTGCTGTGCAGTACCAGGCCGTTGGATTCCTCCGGATTCCTGACCGCATAATTTTTAAACAGAGATTCCATATACTTTGCCGCTGTTTTCTGATAAAATTCTGCTTCTTCACCCTCTAAGTATTTTGCCATTTCCAGCATTCCGCAGGCTGCAATGGATGCGGATGAGGAATCCCTTGGCTGCTCATCTCCGCTCATAAATTCCAAATCCCAGTAGGGAACTAAATCCTCCGGCAGATGCTCCATATAATATCTGCTGACACCGCGGAAAATATCAATGTATTCCGGACGCCTGGTATAACGGTAAGCCAAGGCAGTCCCGTAAATCCCCCATGCCTGTCCTCTTGCCCAGGCGGAACCGTCCCGGTAGCCCTGACAGGTCGCACCATGATCCGGCGCTCCGGTTTTTGGGTCAAAGAAAAAGGTATGCCAGGTAGAGAAATCCTCACAGATGACATTTGCCAAAGCCGTATGTACATGGCGGTCTGCAATCTCACTGTAACGCCCGTTTCCGGTTTCCTTCGCTGCCCAATACAGCAGCGGCACATTTAACAGGCAGTCGATAATCAGGCGGTAATTCTCCGGTGCTCCCATTTCCCCCCATGCCTGAATAAATCCGCCCTTCTCCTGAAAACGGCTCACAAGCTGGTCTGCTGCTAAAATGGCTGCTTCCCTTCCGGTTTCAGAACCGACTAATTTATAGCCTGCTACACAGGAAGGAGAATATAAAAATCCCATATCGTGATGGTCTACTGCAATTTTATTTACAATTCTATGATAAAAATCGTCGATTTGAATCTCTGCTGCCTTCCGGAAGGCATCGTCCTTAGTATATTCATAGGCAAGCCAGATTTCTCCTGTCCAAAAGCCTGTGGTCCACTCTATATTTTCAATGGGACGGTAAAAGCCGCCCTCGCTGTACGCATTCTGGAATTTGTCCGTAAATTCCGGCAGACATGCCTTTACCTGCGCACATGCCTGTGTAAAAGCAGCTTGGATTTCCTCTGCTGTGATTTCTGCCATGCCGTTCCACTTTTCTGCTGCCTCCTTTGACAGCATCTCTGAATTTTTATTCATTTATGAATTTCCTCCGCAAATTATTTTTTCTTTTAATGTTATCTCTCCGTTTAATTTTTCTACAGTAAGCCGTTTCCCACGGAGAGGAACCGTTACCTTGAAATATTCCACACTTTCCGGTATCTGCGGTGCAAAACAATAGCCCGAAGAAGTTTTCGGTGTCGGATGAATCCCTGCAATTTCTTCAATCAGAATGGGAATCGGTGCACTTGCCCATGGATGGCAAAGACTGGTGTTCCACTTCTGCTCCTTACCCCAGGCTTCAAAACAAGCGGTGGCGCCCTCCCGCAGCATATTCACCCAGCCATGCTCTCCTTCGTTTGTCAAAAGCCGGTATACTGCATCATAACGGTCATTTGCCGCCAGTGCGCGCAGCACAAAATAGCTGTGCATCACACCGCAGGAAAACCCCTTTTCCTCGATAAAATCAAGGATTCTCTCCTTCTCCTTCTTTTCTGCAATCCCAAAGTATACCGGATATACATTCGAATGCAACGCACTGTGCGATGATACTTCACTATCTGCAAATAATCCGGTCTCCGCCCGGTAAAAAGCTTTGTGATAGGCAGCTTCTAACTTCGGCAGACAGTCTTCATACGCACTCTTTTTGCCTGTAATCTCCGCTAACTGCACAAGAGTCTTTATGGCGCCGATATACAAAGCATTGATCACATTGTGGCAGCCCTTTCCCACTACGGGTCTTGTCAATGCAAAATCGTAACCATCCCTTAAGTTTTCCGGCCAATCTACTAAATTCCATTTTTCACCGACCTGCTCTAACAGACCGTCTTCTCTTTGATATTTTGAAAAATACCGGATAATTCCCTCTGCGGTTCCATAATACCTGACAACCGTATCTGCGTCCCCGGTATAACGGTAATACAGCAGCAATAACTGCGAATACAGCAGGGAAAAATCCCCGATTTCCTGCATCAGCCCGCCCGGTGCAACTGCTAAGAGTCCGGGACAAATCTGCGTCGTCTGTGCAAACTGGTCGATGCATTTTAACAGCATATCCGTTTCTCCGGTCAAGAGCACATGGGAATGTGCCGTTACAATGGAATCTCCAAGATACTGTCCCTTTTCTCTGGTAGGGCAGTCTAAATATGCATCCTGTGTCCCGCAGCGTACAGCATTTTTGCAAATTTCAAATATCTGCTCTAACTTTGTCTGATCTGACTGTAACTGACAAAGGGAATCTTCCATGGGATAGTGACGAATTGCAAGTTTTATTTCAGTTATGGTTATATCCGGCTCTAAAATCAGCTTTGCATAACGGAATCCCTTGTAATCATAAGGCTCTAATACAGATTCCCCTTCTCCGAGCGTCCAGAACTCCTGATATTTGCAGTTACAGCGCATATCATAACGAACCTTTTGTATTCCCTGACACTCCTCGCCGCAGCGGATTTCAACTCTGCTGCCGCAGGGACCTTTTGCTTTTAAGCAGAGTGCTCCGGTAATCTCCCTGCCTGCATCGATAAAGATGCTGCCGTCTTCTGAATAAGCCACTTCTACCGGGTCTATACTGTCATGAAAAAGCATTTTTACCGGCTGCGGATAAAGATTATAATCTACCCGGGCTACAGAGACCATTAGCTTCCAATCTCTTGCATCAAACCCTGTTAAATTCCAGCCTGCCGGAAACTTCCGGGAATCAAAATTCTCTAAAAACTGGGTGTCGTAGCCAACCGTTTCTCCCTGGTAAGCCTCCACAGCCCTGCACGCAAACACCAGGGGCAGGCGGCGTTCTCTTGCATCTGTCAGCTCTGCGGCTAACGCCAGCCTTAAATCTCCGCTGTCATAGACCCGGTTGATGCAGCCCTGGTAATACAGATGCACGCCTATGATATGCTCCCCTTTAGAGATATTTTCTAACTGAATCGTATTATAGTAATAATGGAACGGATATGCCGGTGCAGGCCCCTCCTGAATAAATTCTCCATCAATGTATAATTTGTAATGGTCATCGGCACTGATCTTCAGTGTCAAAGGATCTCCATCTGCAAAGAAACTGCTCCGCGCAAGAATATGCAGATTCTGATATTCCAAGGCTTCCTCCGGCAATGCAAATTCTTCCTGTTCCCTGTGCCAGAGATCTACCGGATATACTTCCCTAAATTCCGGTATGGTAAGCCAGTTTGCCTGCCAGATTTTATTTGTCTTCGGTTCCATATACTTCTAACTGTGCAAGGGCAGGAAATGGGGATGCATCCTCTGCTTTTTTTAACCTGCCAAGTTCCAGCCACTCGATTTTACGCGGAGAAATCGAAAAGCTCTGTGCTTGCTTCGTTTTTTCAAAAAAGACTTTTTCCTTTGTTCCGTCAGAAAATACCACTTCCGCCTCTGTCCACCAGGAATCGTGAGGAAAGTCCGCTCTTAGGTAGAATACCAGCGTATCCACATTCACGCTACGTCCAAAATCAATCCGCATCTTTGCTTTGGGATCTCTGTTGATTCCCCAGGAACCGTACGGCCATTCTCCATGTGCGGTATTCTCATGGGTTCCGTCTATTGCATTTCTCGCCGCAAATACAGATTCTCCTCTGGTTTCCACATTTGCAGAGGCATGTGGGAAACAGCATACCGCTTCATGGCAGTCATATTTATTTACAGCAAGGTTTTTGTATGCCGCTATCTCACTTTCCAAAGCATACCGCGCCGTCATTAAATGCTTATTCCCGGAAAAGCTTTTCGGGGAATAGCAGATTTTCTTTTCGCCGAAAGGAACGGAAAAGGACATTGCCCTGTCGTTCAAATAAACGAGAGATTCCCCCACGGCATCATCTAACTGAATCACCAGATACGCCGGTGCTTCTTCTATTTCTACGGAAATCCGGTCACCTTCTTCATAATTACTGCTGTATACTAAGGAAGTGCTCCCATCTCCATAGCATACTGCCGCAGTTGTTTCATTCTGTTTAATGACTTTGATTGAAATTCCTGACATTTTTCTCCTCCTCTAACACGCAAAAATGCTTCTCAAATCTTGTAGGCAGCATTCTCTAAGTTACTAGTATCTTACAAAATTTAAGAAGCATTTTCCATGTTCTAATCTATAGAAAAATGTATTATTTTATGTTGTTGTAAACGGTCCGGGGAAAACGGTCCAGTGCCCTGCCTCTGATTTTCTGTGGAACGGACGTTGTTATTCTTTATCTAAGATCAAAACCGTTCCATCTTCAATAGTTATCCCCTCGGAAATACTCTCCAGATAGGAATAGAAGCTGTCTGTATCTCCATAGGGTTGTGTTTTGGCTCCTGTGGTACATGCGGGAAGGATGGAATAGGTTATCTCGTCCTTCTGTTTCGCCATTTTTACCAACATGGTCTTGTCGATACTCTGGTTAAAAATAAAATTTCCAAGACTATAGCATATCAGCTTTCCCTTGTAGGCTTCCATTCCCTGCAGTACGTGGGGATGGGCACCAATGACAAGGTCTGCGCCCGCATCAATATAGGCATGGGCAAGCTCCTTCTGATAATCCTCCGGTGTGGTATTGCGTTCAATACCCCAATGCACATAGACAGTCAGAAAATCGCAGCTTTCCCCCGCAGCTTCGATTGCTGCCACCAATGCGGTTTTATCATAGGTAGTAAATACGCCCGGCTGAGCATTTTCCACGTTCCAGCTTGTCACCGGAATAACTCTTGAGGCTGATAAAAAGCCATAGGTTTCACCACCTGCTTCTATCGTTTTCAGCGCACCCGCCTCTTCTGTACTTTCACCTGCTCCTGCATAAAGAATTTCGCTTTCCTTTAATGTCTGAAAGGTTTCCCGCAAAACCTCCTGCCCATAATCTAACACGTGGTTGTTTACAAGGCTTACAATATCCGCACCCATATCCGTAAACATAGTGATATAGGAAGGTGATACCCGAAACGTATACTGTTTATCCTCTGCCGGAACTCCTCCTGTTCCAAAGGGAAACTCTTCGTTGAACATAAAAACATCTGCAGCTCTCATCTGCTCTAACAAGGTTTCCTCCACGACTCCACTGATTCCGGCCGCATCATATCTTCCCGTTACATGACTGCTCAGATAAACATCTCCGGCAAACAGAAGTGAAACTGCATCCCTTGTTTCAGACTGTACTTCTGTTCGAATTTCCCCTGTTATCATCTCTTCATCAGCATTCTTTGTATCCTTCTCATTTTCCCTGATTTCTTGGGCTGTCTTTTCTTTTTGGATTTCCTCCTGCTGTCTTGCTTCTTCTGCAATTACCTGCTTTGCCTGTTCAAATTCTGCCGCATCCTTTTTTTCTAAATACAGTAATCCTGCCAAAAGCATTGCCCCAATGACTCCCACTATGCATATCGAATTAAAAATCCCTCGTCTTTTCATATCTTATTTATTATACACCTTCCAATCTTTGAAATTTTACCTGAATCTGACAGCCCCCTAACTGGCTTGCTTATAATATTTTGGTACTTTTAAAAGCTGCCGCTCTATGCTTATGACAGGGAAAAACAGAAAAGAGGATATGTATTATGTAAAAACCTACAATCAAATCCGCCTATGCCAATGCCGGCAGCATTCTCATAGGCGGACTCATCGGTGAAGCCGTTATGGTCATCGGTTATTTCTTATATGAAGCAGGGCTTGCTGCCTTTGCTTCCTGTCCTGTTAAAAATTTCCGATATTCGGGATTGGATCTTAGATTAATCCAATCCTAATTTATAAACAGTGGTAGAAGTATAGACTTCTCCTGCCTTTAAGAGCGGTGTCGCAAATGCCGGTTCATTGATAGAGTTCGGATAATACTGTGACTCTAAACAGAAACCGTCGCGTTTATGATAGGTGACACCGCCTTTTCCTGTTCTCTCATCAATGTAATTGCCGGCATAGAACTGAACGCCCGGACAATCTGTGTATGTATACAAATGGATTCCGGTCTCCTCACATTTCGCTTCTGCTATCAGCTCTAATTCTCCGTTGTTATCTAACGTAAAGTTATGGTCATAGCCTCCGGTATATGCAAGCTGGTCATAGTCTGCCTCAATGTCCTTACCAATTTCCTTAAACTCCGTAAAATCAAACGGTGTGCCTTCAACCGGACGGATCTCTCCCGTCGGAATAGAGCCAACCGGTCCTACCGGAGTAAATGCTTTGGAATACAGCTTCAACTTCTGGCTGCCGATGTAGCCGCCGTCATGTCCGGCAAGATTAAAGTAGCTATGATTGGTGAAGTTCGCTACGGTATCCTTGTCCGAAACAGCTTCGTAATCGATACGAACTGCATCCCCCTCCGTTAAGGTAAATGTAACCTTCATGGTCATATTTCCCGGGAAATCCTGCTCTAAATCTGCGCTTAAGTACTTCATAGTCACACTGTTTGCTGCTTCATCTGTATTCTCTATAGTCCACAGCTTTCTGTCCACGCCGTTGCTTCCGCTATGTAAATTGTTGCCGCCGTCATTGTCATCTAACTTGTATTCTACCCCGTTAATGGTAATCTTTGCGTTGGCAATACGATTTGCACATCTTCCTACAGTCGCTCCGAAATAACCTTCTTGTGTCAGATACCCGGCAGCGTCATCATAACCCAATACAATATCCCGCATAGCCCCTGTTTTGTCCTTGTAAATAAATGATACAATGGTTGCTCCTAAGGTGCTGATTTTTACCTGTGTACCATTGGTATTCGTAAGTGTAACCAGTTCTGCGGCATTGCCGTTTCCATCTGTTCCAAAACTTTCTTTTAGCATGGTTCCTATCTCCTTTTATCTTTACAAAATTATGCTATAACAAAACTGCCCGAACATCAGCAGTTCATAAGCAGTTTTATTATAGCATAGGTTGCGAACACAGAGCAATATTGAAAAGCGTGATTTCTGCAGTTCAGCTATTTTAATCTAAAACCTGGTCAGAAAAAAAATCCGTCTCCGAAAATTTCAGAAATTACCCGGGGCAATTCTGAAAATTCTCTGATAAAGGGCACGCTGCGATTAATCGTTCCAAATCCATACGAAGCATGTACAAACTCCACCCCGGCACGCATACTCGAATCATAATCTCCCTGAATATCTCCTACATAAACAGCTTTATCCAGATGATTACGCCTTACAATCAGTTCAATATTATATGCTTTTTCCATATTATTATTTCCAAAGCATTCCGTATCTAAAAAATACTTTCCAAATTTATAATAATCCAAAAATGCTTCGATATAACCCTTCTGGCAGTTACTTACGATATAGAGCGGATATTGTCCTGCTAAAATCTGCAGCGTACTTTCCAACTGAGGATACAATATTCCCCCATGCTTACGCAGATAAGCATTTTCTTCTTCACAGCAGTGCTCCATTAATGTCAATGCTTCTCCTTTCGAAAGCATAGGAAATAGCTTTTCTGCAATTTCTGTCATGGTATACCCCATGATGCTTTGGATGTCCTCGGTTGTAATTTTTCGCAGTCCGTCTGCTTCCTCCTGCACAACTGCATCCCAGGATTTTGCAACATTTTCTGCAGAATCCCACAGGGTACCGTCCATATCGAAAATAATTCCTTTTTTCATGTTTACTCCTTCTTGTCTGTTTTTAGTTTTCCATCAATACCTTTCTTCCAAAATAAAACCTCCCCTATACTGCTCATCTATCCATAGTATAGCGGAGGTTTTATTCAATTACAAATGCTTTATTGACTTTCACAACTATGCTTCATCAATCGCCTTTCCAATATCATGACGCATATACTTATTCTCAAAGGAAATCCATTCCGTTGCCTTATAAGCATTCGCTCTTGCTTCCTTCAAATCGCTTCCCTTTGCAGTAATGCCAAGTACACGGCCGCCATTTGTCACAACTTTTCCTGCATCATTTAAAGCGGTTCCCGCATGAAAGCAATAATAACCGTCTTTTCCTGTAAAGTTCTCTTCCCCGGTAATCTCAAAGCCTTTCTGATAGGATACCGGATAGCCGTCGGATGCTAATACGACGCAGACTGCCGCATTGTCCTCAAATTCTAAGGTCAACTGGTCTAAAGTGCC
>CAYWXJ010000031.1:0-2938 GCA_964462405.1 uncultured Eubacterium sp. | reverse complement strand
GCAGGCTTCCATCACATCAATGATGTCATTTTTCATTCTTGGAAGTACTACCTGTGCTTCCGGGTCACCGAATCTGGCATTGTACTCTAAGACCTTCGGACCATCTTCGGTAAGCATCAGACCAAAGAAAATCACGCCTTTAAATTCTCTGCCCTCTGCTGCCATTGCATCTACGGTCTTCTGGTAAATGTGCTCTTTGCAGAACGCATCCACCTCCTCTGTATAGAAAGGACTTGGAGAGAAGGTTCCCATTCCTCCGGTATTTAAGCCCTGATCTCCATCCTTCGCACGCTTGTGGTCCTGCGCAGAAGACATAATCTGAATGCTCCTGCCGTCTACGAAAGAAAGAACGGATACTTCACGGCCTGTCATAAATTCTTCTACGACCATGTGGTTCCCGGCAGCGCCGAATTTCTTGTCCTCCATGATTTCCTTCACACCGGCTTTTGCTTCCTCTAAGGTATTGCAGATCAATACGCCTTTTCCTAATGCAAGACCGTCTGCTTTTAATACGATGGGCATTTTCGCCGTTTCTAAATATTCCAATGCCTTTTTCGGGTCATCAAAGGTTTCATAACCGGCAGTCGGAATGCCGTATTTTTTCATCAGATCCTTGGAAAATGCCTTGGAGCCTTCTAAAATCGCCGCATTTTTTCTGGGACCAAATACTTTTAAACCTGCTTTTTCAAATTCGTCTACAATACCGCCTACTAAAGGGTCATCCATTCCAACAATGGTAAAATCAATTTCTTTTTCCTTTGCAAAAGACACTAATTTTTCAAATTCCATGGCACCAATGGGTACGCACTCTGCAATTTTTCCAATTCCGGCATTGCCCGGTGCACAGTAAATCTTATCTACACGGCTGCTCTTTGCAGCACTTGCTGCAATGGCATGTTCTCTTCCGCCGCTTCCTACAATCAGTACTTTCATGCTCTTTTCCTTTCTTCTATACAATCCTGGTTCTCTTATCCTCTACCGCAACTCTGCCGTTCGCAATCAAATCAATAGCTTTCGGCAGGATCTTCCACTCTGCTTCTTCCATGACTCTGCGCTGTAATATCTCCGGCGTATCGTCCTCTAAGACCTCTACTGCTTTCTGCAGGATAATCGGGCCTGTATCGGTTCCTTCATCTACAAAATGTACCGTAGCTCCAGTCACTTTCACCCCGCGGCTCAGCACGCCTTCGTGTACCTTAAGTCCATAATACCCGGTTCCGCAAAAGGATGGAATCAGGGATGGATGGATATTGATGATCCGATTTCTGTATTCTGCTATCATTTCCGGCGGGATAACTACTAAAAATCCTGCTAGGACCACCAAATCCACCTGATAGGAATTTAATTTCTGTAAAAATGCCTGATTAAATTCTGCTCTGCTTTCAAAGTCCTTCGGGGAAATGCAAAGATGTTCAATTGCTTTTTCCGCCGCTCGCTCTAAGGCATAGGCATTCTTATTATTACTGATAACGACTTCAATTTTGGTATTGGTTATGGTTCCATCATCAATGGCATCCATGATAGCCTGAAGATTGGTTCCGCCCCCGGATACTAAAACAGCTATTTTTAGCATAAGGTGACTCCTTTTTCTCCATTTTCAATCTTACCTACCACATATGGAGTTTCTCCTGCTGCCCGGATGGCCTCCATTGCTTTATCTGCATTTTCCGGCGCAACTGCAACAATCATGCCAAGTCCCATGTTATATGTATTGTACATCATCTGCTCTTCAATTTGTCCTTCTCTGGCTAACATGGCAAAAATTGGCGGAACCGGATAGCTTGCTTTCTTCACAACGGCACGTTTGCCCTCCGGAAGCATTCTCGGAATATTTTCATAGAATCCGCCGCCTGTAATATGACTGCAGGCTTTGACCCTGACACCGGCTTGCTTGATGCTTCTCAATGCTTTTACATAAATTCTGGTAGGTGCTAACAATGCCTCTCCTAAGGTGGTTCCTAATTCCTCATGGTAGGTATCTAACACTTCTTTTTCCATTTTAAACACCTTACGAACCAGAGAAAATCCGTTGGAATGTACGCCGGAGCTTGCCATACCGATCAATACGTCGCCGTCTTCTAATTCTTTTCCTGTAATAATGTCTTTTTCATCTACAATTCCTACTGCAAATCCGGCAAGATCGTATTCCTCCTCCGGCATCAGGCCCGGATGCTCTGCTGTTTCTCCGCCGATCAATGCAGCATCCGACTGCTTACAGCCTTCTGCCACCCCGCTTACGATTGCAGCAATTTTCTCCGGATAGTTCTTGCCGCAGGCAATATAATCCAGGAAAAATAATGGTTCCCCGCCTGCACATGCAATATCATTCACACACATTGCCACACAGTCGATTCCTATGGTATCATGCTTGTCCATGAGAAAGGCTAATTTTAACTTAGTTCCCACGCCGTCCGTACCGGATACTAAGGTTGGCTTTTCCATATTCTTAAATGCTTCCATGGAAAATGCACCGGAAAATCCGCCAAGGTTCGTCAAGACCTCTTTTCTCATGGTTTCCTGTACATGCTTTTTCATTAATTCCACTGATTTGTAACCAGCTTCAATATCGACACCTGCATTCTTGTAATCCATCTTTTCTCTCCTTTTATTGCAATTTAATACTGTTTTGTATCTTCATAGTTACAATTTAATATTCTTTATATCCAACTTCCTGTAATCTGGCATCCTTTGCCTGCACCTGTTCTTTTAAGCTTTTGGAATAATCCTTTAGCTTCTGCAGCAGTTTTGCATCACCGGTAGCTAAGATCTTTGCTGCTAAAAGCCCTGCATTTGCCCCGCCGTTAATGGCTACGGTTGCCACCGGAATGCCGGAGGGCATCTGAACGATGGAATATAAAGAATCACGTCCGCCTAAGGATGTGGTATGCATCGGAATACCGATGACCGGCATCGGGAAAATCGCCGCGCACATGCCCGG
>CAYWXJ010000030.1:0-19174 GCA_964462405.1 uncultured Eubacterium sp. | reverse complement strand
ATCTTTCTCTTTCATAATATCATAAAGTCTTTGGTTTCCCATGATAACCGTATCTAAAACCTGGTATTCATCATATTTAAAATGGTCCTGCTGCAAGAAAGACAGACGCTGTCCCGGTGTGATGATAATTTCACCGTTGGCAGGCTCTAACTGACCGGATAAAATCTTTAAAAAAGTAGACTTTCCGGCACCGTTGGCGCCAATCAGACCGTAGCAGTTGCCCTCTGTGAATTTGATGTTTACTTCTTCAAATAAAGCTTTCTTTCCAAGACGTAGTGTGATGTTGCTTGCCTGTATCATATAATTTACCTTTCTTCTTATTATAATCTGTTAATATACAATCATATCTATTTTACAGGAAAATGTGTATTTTGCAAGGGTTTTCTATAACTTTGTCATGCGTTTGTAACAGTTCAGCGCAGGACTTTGCAGCAAGTGCAAAGTCCTACGCTGAACTGTTACATGCGTTTTTTGGAGTGCTCTGATAGCTTTCAGGATAAACCGTGCCTTGACATTGTACATGAGGCAGTAAAAAAATTCCTTGCAAATATACAGAAAATAAACTAAGATAAAAGAAAAAGTCCGAAAAAACCGAAAAAAAAGGAGAATTAAATGTCAAAATTTGTCGAATTACGCGATTACCCACATCCATATCTAAGTGAATATGCAAAAACCAGAAAAAATCTGATTCGTTTACCACAACCCTCGTCAGACAGTGCAGCGCCCTCCATGCTTCGTGCCAAAGGCAGCCTTCCGGATGAAAAATCCCCTTTTTTAACAGAAACGGCTGACATAAAGCCCGGACATGCCTATTCCGTATTTGAAGTCAAAAGACTTTTCTATGACACAAAAACGCACATGATAGATTTAGATGCGGATGTATCTTTCACGAAAATCTGTGAAGAAATTACCTTATATGCAGATATTTTAGACATGGAGAATGACCGTGTTCTGGCATCCTTTGAGCATGAAACGGTAACATCCTCCAATACGCTGGAATACCAGATTAAGGAAAACTTCGGTCAGACGGTACCGGAAGAATATCTGGCAGTCATTCTCTGTGCCAGTTGGAAATCCCCCGGAGCCGAAACTGAGTCCGCTGCGATCATCCGGCAGATTGGTGGAGATATTACATACGGAATGGATTTGACCTATCCCAAAAAAGAACTTCAGTATGTGAAATTTCCGAATAATAGCACGCTGATAAATCAGACGCCTCCGAATATACCGGCACTGTTCCAAGACAGCCGGGAAGACAATATACAAATTGCGCTGTTTCGGGAACCCCGGGACGGCAGGGCATTAGATTATCTCTGTGAATTCGGAAAAGATAGAATGGGACACCCGTATCTTGGAGTACCTACCCTGTTTTCCATCTGGTTAGACAGCTCCACGACTTCTTTCTGCACCCAAAAACCCGTAAATGTGACATTTACCATAGCATCTTTGGACCCGTCAGCCGGAGGACGGTATGTGGTGGCAGCCGGGTCAAGCTTTACGACAACAGAAGAAATCCAGGTAACGGCAAAGGAAAAGGAAATCGAAGTGAAATTTGTGACCCCCTGGAAGGTGCCCTTCCCTTATGGCGGAAGTGTGCGCCCTTATGATTTTTCCTATGAAGTGATAATGGAACTGTACACCATTACGGAGGGACAGACGGAGCCTGTATTGCAGCCGTCTCTGATTGCAGTCAGCTCCCGGCGAAACGAGGGGGAATGTCTGCAAAAGATACCGGATATTTCTATCCGTTGGGGCTGTCTGAAGGAGGGCACGAAAATAGAGATGGCGGACAAAAGCCAAAAGCCTGTGGAACAGATTTGCATTGGAGATTCCGTAAGGAATCCGGAGGGATGCTTTAGGATTAAAAATGTGTGGAAAGGTGTGGAGGATAGTTATATTGAGCTGGCAACAGAGGACGGCAGGCAGCTTTCTGTAACAAAGGATCATCCGATTCTGACTGTGGAGGGTTGGAAACCGGCAAAAGAAATCCAAAAGGATACAGAGATTTTGACGGAGGATGGAAATAGAAAAGTAAAAGCGGTAAAGGAAGTGAAAGCGCGTATTACGGTATATAACTTCTCCCTGGATGAAACTGCAAAGGAGCATTCCATCTTTGCAGAGGGTATCCTTGTAGGTGATTTTGAAAAGCAAAACGGACGGTAAGGGGGGAAAACATGAGTGATATTGTAAATCAGATCGATATTACATCCGTAAACCTGTCCCGGAAAGAGAACGGGGATTATTCCATTCATTTGAGATGGTCTGTAAACGGAGGATATTCCTGCGGTTATCAGGGAGATTATATTCTGACACTGTATGAAGACTGTATCACCAAAGACAGTAAGACCTTTCAGGATTCTGCTGCCGCAAAAGAAGTCACAGTGGAATTTTCCGGCATGGAGCTGGGGAAAAAATATCATATTGACCTGGGAGTACCGGAGTCGGCGGGCGGGGTAAAGAGCGGGCAGGAAAAGCTGATTATCGACTACATTACCGATATAAGCGGGAAATTAAACGGAAATGTGTTTGAAGTATACTGGAAGATGACAACGAAGAAGTCTCCGGTCTTGAAATGCAGCATGGTATGCTCCAACGGTATCCAAAATACATATTATCCAAATTCGGCGGTGGGATATTATCAGTTCAGCTCATATGATTTTACACCGGAGGATACCGTGGATATTACACTTGCCCTGACGGATAAAGACAAAGTGACGGGACCTGTGAGCCCGGTGCTGCATTTTTGCGGCGGCTCGCTTTTTATCCTGTCAGCGGAACTGACAAAGGGGGAGAGGACATCCGGGTTAAAGATGAATTTGCAATCCAAAGAGGATTCCTTAGCGAAGGTAAAATTATATTGTAAGGCAGAACAGAATCTCCTTGCAGAATTGCCGGATGTTCCGGTGACAAAGCAGCAAGACGGAACCTTTTTAATGGATACCGCAATCCCGGATACGGTAATCTCTTATGAAACCCTGTCGATGTGTTCTGTGTATGCAGCCGCCCTGTGGGAGACTGCGGAAAGCTGCCTGTTAAGCGGGGACAGTATGCTGCCTTTGACGGCTCCGGTGCTTCGGGTAGAGGAGATTACAGGGGAGAAGATCAGGGTAGCCGTGGAGAATGCTGACCGCCTGGTTCCGGCAATCGGGTATGAATTGCCGGACGGCTCGCTGTTTTCCGGGAAAGAGTATGCGGCGGATTTTGACAGGGCGTTTTCCATGTTCGTGTATCCGAGATATGACAGGGAGGGCTGCGTGCGGAGAGGTCCTGCGAGCAATACGGTGACGTCTTTTTTTCCGGGATATTATCCCCGGAAGGATGAAGAGGGCAGAGAATATCTGCGCTTTTATCAGGGAGCTTTTACGGAAGAGGTGCTGTGCCATGTTTTTACAGAAGAGCTTTTTCGTACGCATTTAGAAGAAAACATAGAGCAGGGAGCCCTTTTGTTAGAACCGTTAGAAAAAGGTTACCGGCTGACGGTACATGCAGCCGCTCCTCTTGTGAGGGAAGACTATACACAGTTTGTGGACCAGATAAAAGATAAGATCTGTCCTTATGGCTTTTATAGTCTTTGTGATGTGCTGCTGAGACTTTCCCCCCAGCTATCCGGGGATACGGCGTATTTTCAGTGTGCTTTTTTGCCGGAGAGGGGAACGGCAGATTTGCGTCCGGGACTGATTTTAAACCTGTCAACTGCGGTCTATCAGCCCCAGTATGACCCGAAGATTGCCAGTGCCGCCGGTTTTTCTGCCATGTACAGTAATTCCTATCCGGTCACGATGAAAAAACAGGGGACGTATCTGGAATTTGACTGTTATGCAGGTGCCATTGCGGAATATATGAATTATTCCAGAATATCCAATGGGGCGTCGAATGTGGTGTTCGCTTCGGGAATTTTAGATATGCTGCAGCCGGCGGTAAGACAGCCATACTACAGGATTTTGTACCCGGAAAAGCTGACCCACGACTACAGTACGGAGACACCGTACCCTTCAGACAATATGGTGATCCTTACTGCGGATTCTTACGGTGCGATTCTTGATGCCAGCAATGCTGTTTATGAAAACAGGGCGGCAATCAACAATCTGCCGATTCCTCTGGTGATTTTTAAGGGCAGGAGTACGCTGTCGCTCCACATGCCGGTAAATGATAACGGTCAGAGTCTGTCGGTTCCGGTGGGAACGACGGTGCATGACATATTACTGCGGCAGGGAATCTGCGGCGGCAGAGAATTTGAGCTTTACCGCAGGGGAGATGACGGAAGGGAATATCCGGTATTTGTGAAATTTGCAGAGAATCCGGAGGATATTGTATTAATCAGCGGGGATAAAATTATATGCAGATCGTAAAATTGCTTTATGAAAACAGATATTCTGTGTATCTTGCTGCCGGGGGATTTTGTGTGCTTTCCCGAAAGAAAAAGATGCCCCGGGGAGATTTTTTGGAGCCGGGTGTCTGTCTGATATTTTATCCGGAGGATTTTGAGCCGGGGGAAGCGTTTTGCAGGAATGCGGAGAATTTCTGTCTGCGCACGAAGGCAAAGCTGCTGTGGATTGAAAACCCCGGAGATTCCTATCCCTTCTGGAATTGTGTGGCTGCGGCAGAGCGGAAGGAGCTTTCCATAGAAATCGGTATGTATCACATCTGTTTTGGAAGACTGAAGGAGGAGCGGGAAGATGCACTGGTGTTTGAAGGGAGTTTCGGGGTATCGGAACGGGAGAACTTTGCCGTAACCGAACCGGGCATGGTTTTTGATTTGTCCGGCAAAAGGGGAGCATTGTCTTTTTCCTTTTGCAGCAGCAGTGACGTTTTGGCGGCATTAGATGCCGGAATGCGCTTTTTCCTGCCCCTTTCCGAGAAAACCGGGCAGGAAACCGGCGGCATGAAGGAGGTTGTTTCGGAGTTTTCTAATCAGGTACTTCATTATGCGGGAGAGGGAACTTATCGGGCAGTAATCACTCCCTGCATGCTCTGGGAGATTGACCAGACTTATATTACCCTGCCTGAAGGCGTGTATGAAAGTGAGTTTCTTTCGGGAAAGGATACGGTCCGGCTGGTTTCAAAGGATGCCAGACTGGTGCTGGAAAAAGCAGCCTCCGTGATTACACGGGAGGAACAGACCGGGCGGTATGTAAGCGGAGAAATATCCTGTTATTTTGGAATTGCAGGCACTTTTACGGCTGTCGGGAATGAAAATATGCAGATTATGCCGGGCATGTCCGGTGCGGAATATATCCGGATAGATCAGGAGATTACCTTTGTGCCCCATCAGAGCGGTCTGGCAGTGCAGGATAGCAAAGCGGACAGTCCGGTTACTACTGCCTGGCTGCAGTTTCAGGGAACTTATTTTTCTTCCTCGGAAAGTATGCCATTGTATACAACAAAGCAGGACGGCGGTTCAAAAGGCTATCTGCGGGCATATACGCCTGCGGCGGCTGTCTTTTCCCAAATGTCCCCTGCGGTTCCGGTGATGCTCTGGAAAAATGCTTTTTATCAGGATGACAGAGAGGCAAAGCAGGCAGAGGATATTTTGTATCAGAACAGGTTCGGGCTTCTGACCGGGTATAGAAAACAGGAAGAAAGCAAAGACAGCAGAATGGACGAAGGCTTTACAGCAGTTGCGCCCTGTGGGGTATGTGTCAGTATCATAGAAGAAGAGAACCGCTGGGAATGGATGGGAATTGCCCAGACCTCGGGGAATGCCCTTCCGGATGTACGGCTGTACTCCCTGTCGGATGAAACGAGGGCGGCATTGCAGCAGAAGGAATGTATCCTGCTGATTTTGGATGCAGAAAAATTTGCAGCATTAGGTACTGTGAAAAACCAGATCGTGCTTTTGGCGGAGGGATGGGAAATCGTGCTCTCGGAGGAATACTGGGAGCAGGGACAGACACTGATGCTGATGAAGTACAGTACTCTTTCTACCATACGGGAATTGCTGAAAGATACGCCTCAGTTACAATATGTTCTGTCACAGGCATATACGGAAAAAGAAGAATTAAAGCCGGAGTATGGGGAACTGTTCCGGGTGATGGATGATCCCTGGTTTCAGGGACTTTTCCTGTTAGGAGCCGCGGCATTGCCTGTGGAAGTAACTCCTGAGGTCTCTGTGATCACATCAGATATTGCACAGGGAGCCATCCGGGCAAGGTATACCATAGTGGAGAGAAGCCGGGTGGACGTGGCGGGAGCCGCCGTCAAGGTCCAAAAATCCGATATATCCTCGCTGTTTTCTTATGAGGGCAAATCTATTGTAAATGATAGCTGCAGCAGTCAGACTGTGGACTGCCGGACTGTAGGACTTACGGTGAGAGTGGAACATTCGAAGCTTAAGCAGTTTTCAAGCCGTATGGAGCTGATGCTTGCAGAGCTGATGGGCGCAGAGTTATCCCCGGTTTTTCCGGAAAACGGAAAATGTCTGGTATTAAAGGGGACTCTGCTTTCGGTGGATGAGCAGCAGGTGTATCAGTTTCTGCTGGAAGGTTCCATGGCTTTTCAGATGAAGGATACGCCTGTGGAGGAAATCTGTTTTGAGAGTCTTGGCATGGTAAGCGGAGAAAAGGAAACGGGCTTTGTGCTTGCCGGAACTTTGTCTTTTGCGAAAGTGGAAGGGTGTGATCTGTTTTCCTATGGCAAGCTGCCCTTTTCGGGACTTTTGATTGCAAAGAGGGAAGGAAGCTATGCTTTGGATTACAGCAATATACTGCTGCGGCAGGAGTATGAAGAACCCCGGGAAAAATCTTTTGCCGAAGCCTTCGGGGCAAAGCTGACGGAAGGTTTGTTCTGCCGGAGTGAGGAATCACCGGATAAGCTTGGGTTTTCTTCCATTATGTCTCCTGTTAAGCAGGGGGTAATGGAAAAGGCATGGAATGGACTTGTGTGGAAGCTGCCCCTTGGCAATTCCGGAGAATTAGGCGGTTCTGATGAGCTGGCATTTGAGATGATTACTGCATGGAGTCATAAGAAGTACTATATCGGAATGAGGATGCCTGGAATATTTCAGAAAAGTTTTTCCTTGCAGGGAATAATCGGAGCAGGATTTTCCGGATTGGAGCTTTTGAAAGGAAAGGGAGATAGGCTGTATTTTAAGGTACATGGACTGACATTGAAAATACTGGGATTTTCTTTCCCGAAAAACGGAACGGAGCTTTTGCTGTCAGGAGAACACGGGAAGATTGCCTGGTATGCAGGGTATGAAGAAAAGGAAGAGGACAGGGGGCAGAAGGATGCAGAACTACCAGGTGATTACATTTAATGTAGGGCAGGGGCTTTTTAATCTGATGATCGGCAGGAGAAATGACGGTTCGCTGTTTACGGCTGTCTTTGACTGCGGGAATTTTCAGGAATATCAGATGACAGGAATCGAAGAAGCCTGCGGTATTCTGAACCAGATTGCAGATTTTAAAATGTTAAATTATGTGGTGATCTCCCATCAGGATGTGGATCATTGGAGGAAATTTATTGATTTTATGCTGCTTTTAAACGGGCATACCTATTCGGAAGATGCCTGGTATTGTCTGCGGGAGAGCCGCCGTCCGTTTTTCTGGTTGAAATTTTCTAATCATTCACTCAGCCAGTTTCGGGTGATTCCGGACGTTGAGGTTCAGCATGTGATTGGATATTACACAGAAGAGGATTATGTGCTTGGCAGGTGTTATGTAGCAGTGCCGGGGGATTATCAGAAGTCCAGGTGGTATCTGGAATTTTATGTGCAGAAATTTGAGCTGGTATTTGCAATCAGTCCTTCGGATACATCTTCAATATATAAAGTAGAACTGTCAGACAGGGGAAAACTGAGAAAAGAGACGGCAGCATTGGATGGTATACGCAGAAAGTGTATTACTATGCTTGCGACTGCAGGATACGTTCAGAATGTGACAGACCGGATGTACAAATTACTGAATGGAATTTTTCCATTGCTGGAGTTTGAATATGACAGCTTTCTTTCGTATTGTGAAAATGCAAATAACATTGAAAAAGTAATCGAAAACCTGTATGCAGGAGGAATGGATTGTGAGTCTGGCTATCGGATTTTCAAAAAAATCATATCAAATTTTACCCATTATTACAATAATGATCCATATGCATATATGGTACTGCTGCCGGATACGAATTCGGTTTCGTATAAAGAAAACTTTATTGCCTTTGACCAAAATGTAGAAAAGCCGGTATTAAAGGATGCCGTGTATAAAAATGCGACCTCGCTGATTACGGCGGTGTATGTTTCACAAAAGGATTGTCTGCTGTTTCCGGGCGATGCCACCGTACATGTATTTCATGCTCTGAGAAAAAGACTGAGAATAGGGACAAATGTAAAGCTTCTTTTGGCACCCCATCATGGTTCATTGGATACGAATTTCAGTTTTCATAAGGTTCCCGGGAAGACTATATATGAAAAAGATGAAAATCAGCCGCTTCAAAGTCTGCTTAAGCAGTTTCCGCCGGAGCGCATTTTTATCAGTGCCCATCGGGAGAAATTCGGACATCCCAGTGCATCTTTTCTGGATCTCTGCGTGGAATTTTGCGGTGGAGAAGAAGGAGAACACCGGATTCTGAGAGGACCGGATTACTGGCATCAGGGATACACTTTTCAGAACACAGACGCATGTCAGACGAAAAAAGCGGTTTTTTCTACGGAAAGTAATGAGGGAAATTTAGTTTTAGACGGTACAGAGCTAAGAAACATACAGGCAAAGGCACAGAGAAACATGGAGAGGAGTGTGCAGGCAAACCGCACCAAAGGAAAGACACAGTTTCCGCCGGACGATCTTTTTATCCCTTATGGAGGATTTGATTTATGACACTTTCTACACTTTATCATCTGCTGTCAGACGCAAAGACAGGTGATTGTCTGACCTTGACGGCGGATACGGCGGAACATATTTATCAGGGCTTTCTGATGCTCTCAGGAAATGGCGGGGTCACAATATCCGGCTGTGAAATCACTTTATATGAAGATTATGTTGCCGTGTCGGGAGGGACCGCGTTTCTGCCTTATACTTCCATCGGGCAGGGGCAGATTGTAATACAGACCTATGGGGATATGACTTATCAGGTGAAAATCTCCATTGCCGGAAGTGGTACGTTAAATGAGTTTGCAGGGGAGCTGCCGCCTTTTTACCGGAATGACAAAAGGGAAACCTGTCTGTTTTCTCAGTTTACCATTTATTATCCTGTTTTGCTGTATGAAAATAAGGGAATAGAGGAGATTCCCTGCTGGAAGGTAAGCGGGCTGGCTTCCTGCCCCGAAGCGGATGAGAGATGGGAGGAATACCGGGAATTTTTTACCGGAAAGGTGTCTTTTACAGGAGAACTGAAAGCCGGATTTGATGCATCTGTGACCTGCAATTTCAGATTTATGCTGCAGAAGGTAATGGAATTTCCGTTAGGCAGTGTGGCGGCAGATATTGCCATGCAGACGGTAGAAGGGGATTTTTTTATGGGAGATATGTTTGCTTCGAAAGCATATCTTTTGTATGATGTCAGGCTGAATGCCGGGGAATGGGTAACCTTCCGGTCAGAGCTGTTTCGGGAAGGAAATTACCAGAGCAGCGGGGCATTTATCGACCCGCCGCTTTCACTGGCGAATGTGGCAGTGTTTATGCAGGAGCTGTTTCAGATCGGGGAAAACCAGCTTCTTTTGCCGGAGAATACGGTGTTATCTTCTTTTGGGCTTTCAGAATTGCAGATGACTCTGGCAAAAAAGGGAGATTCTCTGTTAGACGGTTTGTCACTGGAACGTATGTACAGTATTTTTTCCCTTGGAACACCCATAGATACCCCGATTCCCAATCTGACGCTGGAAGAATTTCAGATGGTATGGGAGGCATCCTGGTGGGGAGAAAAGAAACCGATAGTGACATTATTTGCTGCAGCGAAGGCATCCATTGTACTTGGCTCTTTTCATCTGACAGGAGAAGTGACCGGAGATTTTCCCGGAATGGATTTTACAGGAACGCTGAAATTAGAACAGAGGATGACGCTTTCAGATTTTGCCGGAGGTTACGGAATCGGGATTCCGGAAGAATGGAAGGGGAACAGTAAGGAACTGGCTTCACTGGGAATCGGTGCATCTGTCAGAAACCGTTTTGTCAGTATAGAAGCTTCGGTGTCGGATGTCATTGGATTTCAAATTGGAGGATATGCATTTTCACTGGAAAATTTAAGCGTCCATACTGCGGTTGCACCGGAAAAAAGAACCTTCGGAATTGGAGGAATCCTTGCATTTAAGCCGGAGACTGACGAACCTTTTGCATTTGCGCTTTCCGCAGAATATGCGGATACAAACTGGCGCTTTCGGGGAGGAATCGCTTACGGCAGGGTGAAAATCGGTACGCTGCTTCTTTCTTTGCTGCATGTCACAGCAAGTCCGTCTATGGCGGACATTGAATTGGAGGAATTGTCCGTTTCCTATTCCATGGCGGAAAAGCATTTTACCCTGTACGCCTCCTGTGAACTGAAAGGATTCTCTCTCTTTGGAAAAGAGATTGTACTTGGGGGAAGAATCTCACTTGACCAGACGGACCGGCTGCTGGCGTCTGCTGCCATGTATCTGGATATTTCGCCTTTCCGGTTTTTGGTACAGGCGAATGACTTCTGTTTTGACGAGAAGCGTTCCTTTTTGTTCCGGGTGGAATTTATGGAGCGGTATATTCAGGCAGTATACCAGAAGGTGTCCGGGGAGGATATTTTGACGGTTTTCCTGGGAAATATGACCTTCGGGGATATTCTGCTGGCACTGATACACTGGATGAATCCCAATGCAAAGCAGACCCTGTCAAAGCCCTGGAATATTTTAAATGAAATCAAATTATCTGATTTTTCCCTGGTCATCAATGTGACGAAAAAGTCGGCATCTCTGTTATACCATGTCAACCGGAATCTGGCAGGACTGATGGAGATTGACGATATTGGTCTCTCCTACAGTAAAGAGGATGGAGTCCGGTATATTCTGACGGGACGTCTGTTAGGTCGGAAATATACGCTGGATGATCCTCTCACCTGGGATGCACTCAACGACAATCCGCCGCAAAATACGGCGTCGGATGAGGTGAAATTAAAAATATATTATATCGGAATCGGCAGTCATCTGGATTTGGAGATTACGAAGGATACGATTCCGGAAATCTTAGCGGAAGTAAAGCAGCAGCTTGTGCCAAAGAAGGACATTCCTGATGTTGGTTACCGGGAGGAATCCGGCTGGCTTTTTGGATTTGATTTTATGCTGTCGGATTTGTTCCGGGTCAGAACCCTTTTGTACAGTCCGAAGCTTTATGGCGCAGTCATTGAGGTGCAGGCTTCAGAGAAGTCTCCGCTGGCTTTTTTTAACGGTCTGCTGTTGGAATTGTTTTATAAAAAAATCAGTGATTCCACAGGGATGTTTCATTGCAGGCTGATCGTACCAAAACAGTATGCCGATTTTTCGCTGGGTGTGCTGGAAGTGCATCTGGGACAGTTCTTGTTGGAGATATACACCAACGGCAGCTTTTATCTGGACTTAGGTTTCCCACATAATCAGGATTTTTCCTCTTCGTTTGGTCTGAGCTTTGGAATATACGGCGGAAAAGGAGGGTTTTACTTCGGCACTTTTACAGGAGACGCAGTCAATTCGGTTCCGGAGGTTACGAATGGAAGCTTTTCTCCTGTGGTAAAAATCGGAATCGGACTGTCGGTGGGACTTTCCCGCTCTTTTGACCTTGGAATTGTAAAGGGCGGTGTCTCACTGATGATGGTCGGCATATTTGAAGGGGTATTTGCGGTATTTAAGCCCCGGGAGAAAGGGCAGGAGGAGGCACTGTACTATAAGGCAAAAGCTTCGGTGGGAATCTATGGAAGCCTGTTTTTAAGCGTGGACTTAAAAGTGATTGCAGTTTCTGCCTCGGCATCAATAGCCGCGCTCTGTGAGCTGACATTGGAAAGCTATCGGAAGGCACAGGTGGTCTTAGAGCTGGATTTAAAGCTCAGTGCGTCAATAAAAATACTGTTTTTTAAGATTCGATTCTCTTTTCATTTTCATCAGAAAGCCTCTTTTTCCTTTGGATCCGAGAGCAGTCCGCCTTGGCAGGCTGCTAAGAGCGGCAAGGAAAGCAGACTGCGCAGTATATCCGCAATTCTTCCGGATACGGGAAAAAGAGCAGGGGAATGGAGTATCGCACCGGTGATTACACCCTTGTGTTCTGTGATAAATCCGCTGGCAGGGGAACAAGCATCTTACTGTCTGGCATTTCTGCCCGTGATTCAGCAGACAGATATGCAGTCCGTGTTGGAGATGCTGTTGAAATGGGTCTTAGACCATATATCCGGTGAGACGGTGACCGCAGAAGATGCCGAGGCAATTATAAAAGCGGATTTTGGAGGAAGTCTGACTTATGACGGCCTGCTGCGGCTGTTGTCGGAGAATATGACGATTGCACCCAGGCTTGCAGGGCAGCAGGAGACAGAGGGGACGGGGATTGTCTTTCCCATGCTGCCCCAGTTGTCGCTGTCTGCAGACGGCAGGGTCATTGATTTTGGCGAGGCAAAAATCAGTGACAGTGATATGCAGCGTATCTCGGAGTATTTTTATCAGTTGAATGCAGACCCTGTGTACGGACCCGCAGAAAAAAATGGGATTGCGGATGAGATTCCTCTATGCGGTGCAATTCTTACCGACTGGTTTCAGATGGCATTGGAGGAAGTGACGGGAAAGATTCAGGAATTATTTTCTTCCATTACGGTGAGCGCCGCATCGGTTTTATCGGCGGCTGAAACATATGGGGGAAATCTTGAAGAGATATTCTATCATCAGCCGGAGCTTATGCTGGATATTCCTGTGATCCCGGAATACCGCATCACTTTAGCGAAGGGGGATTCTCTGAAGGGAATACAGGAGAGGATTGCAGGGCAGTACGATTCCCCGGAGGAAAGTCTCTGGGAGGCAGCGGCAAACGCACTGGTCTTTTGTGATGAGCTTGAGATTCCGTATAGAGGATACCGTTTTGACAATCAGAAAGCCGGATTGACGCTTTTGCAGATTGGGGCAGTATTTTTTGTCCGGCTCTTTGACCCGGAGGTGTTTTATACGCCTTATGCGGAATTTATTTTGGAGAATAATCCGGTGGATTTGGACTGGGAGTGCCGGCAAATCGGGGATGCGGTTCTGACCCTGTCGAAGGACGGACGCAGTTATACGGCTCTTGGCGGCGATACGGTGGTGCGCATTGCAAAGATGCGTTACCTTTTGGAACAGGGAGATCTGGTGCCGGAGTGGATATTGTTTCGGGACAGTTTTTTAAGCTGCAATGGCGGTGAGGGAAGTGAAGTGCCGGAAAACTGCGGACTGCCGGAGAGTTATGTCTATCATGGAAAGGGATATGTGGAGAGCGGAGTGTTGTTTCGTACCTGTTATCCTGATTTTGCAGGAAATCCTTCCCGGTATCCGCTATGGAAGGCTCCCGTCTTAAAGCCGATGGCAGTTTTGACCCTGAAAAATGCCAGAGTATCGGAATGTGCAGCAGTATCCGAACTTCTGAAAACATACGAGATGGCAGCTTTGATTCTTGCCATAGAGCAATATGGAGCAGAATTAAGCGGGGAACAGAAGTTAGAAATACAAAGACCGGGTATGATTTCAAAAGAAGAGATAGAAAACCGGATATTAACCGGTGATATGGCAGAACAGACAGGCTCGATTCTCTCCAGAGGATTTTTGCAGGGAGCACGTCCTTTGGCACCCGGCACACAGAAAGAAACGCCGCTGTATCAGTTGACCAGACAGCAGATTCCATGGGTGGCAGACGGCAGGGATTATAAGGTTCAGCTTTCCGCCAGTGACCCGTCTCTTCCGTGGCTTCGTCTAAATACGAAAGAGGTTGTATGGACGGCGGAATGGCTGGCAAAGCTTTTGCCGGAGGGGACACTGGAAAAACCGGGTCTTCCGGTTCCTGTGGATGCTCTGCATGCAAAAGAAAAGTGCTGGTCGGCTGCAAAAGGGGATGCGGTATTAAACGGCAGCGGGGCAGAGTTTATCACAATGCTGCCGAAGGATTGCATTTTCTACATCCGTACATATCAGAAACTGCCGCGTCTGCAGCAGGAAGGAGAAATGTCCAAAGCCTGCTGGTGCTCCATTGTGGATATTGATATTCGGAAAAAATCAGAGGGAGTCTATTATGTGTACGGAGCCGCAGCCGCAGAGCGGGAATTTCTCTATCGGGTTTCCTGTGCAAAAACGGGGCGGTGCAGACTTTTTTACACGCCGTCAAAACTGGAATCCCAGAAGAACGGGCTGGCAGAGCTGCAATTTCAAAGCTGCTTTTTGATTCAGACGAATCTGTCGAAGGAAACCCACGGCAGGCTTTTGATGAGCCAAAACGGGGAAAATCCCTATGTCGCCTCTGTGGATGATGCAGGGAAGTTTTTAAACCTGTTGTGGGAATGCTCGGTCATCGGCGGCGGATTCTGGCTGTGTCATGACGGGGATTCCTTACCGGAGGATATTTTTGACGAGAACGGCGGGGCAACGCTCCGGCTGGCAGCAGAGCTTTTGGATGCGGCAGAAGATTTTGATGCGGTCAATGGAATCCGCCTTTTTGATGCCGGAGACACTATTACGCTGTTCGGAGAAGAAGAAACGGTGTATGCTCCGGTATTTCCTAGGGGATGCGTCGGTTATCAGATGACATGTCCTGCCCGGGAGGATACGCTTCAAAATCTGTATCAGCTTTTGGGTTACCGGGTTTACTCGGAGGTTTTTGGGAAAGTGGTAGAATCGGCTCCGATTCTTCCGGTTTCCGACAGCGAGGAACAGTTCAGCTATCAGATTGCGGTTCCTCTCTGGAAGTTATCACAGCCGGAAGGCTCCTGTTATGCCGCGGTAGGAAAGACCTTTGAACTGACCTTTGACCTTCGGGATGTGCTGGGAAATTCGCTGGAGCTTGGACAGGTTTTGGTCACCGGAGAATATAATGACAATTTAATTGCTCTTCATGAACTGCCGGATACCCGGTGGAAGTATGGTTTCATCAAAGCAGATTCGGACATTTATCTGAAAATCACCGGAACCTATGCTGCCGGAAGCGGGACAGAGCAGGAAGGGAAACTAAAGACGGCAGAAACAGCGGCAGATCAGCTGAATTGTCCGGATATTGAACTGACGGCAGAAACAACGCTTGGAGATAAGGCTTACACAATAGAATCAGAAAAATTAGAGGAATTGAGAGAATATGTTAAGAATCTTTGTCCGAATCTGCAAACATCCCTTTCAAAAGCTATTGCACCCATAGAATTGCTGATACCTGTAGATACGGACAGGCTTCCGGCGGAAACGGTCTTGATTTCTGTTTTTCTGACGGTGAGAAGAAAAACATCAGAATCAAAATCCGAACAGATTAACAGGGCAAAATCGCTGATTCCGGCAGATTCCGATAAAGAGAAATTTGCCGCGGATTTTCGTGCTGCTTTTGGAATGGGCAGCAAATTGGCATATGATTCTACAGAAGCATTGTATTATGTGCCTTTAAAACACCTTGTCGGAGAGATTCGGGTGCAGCCTTACACCTATCCGTCAGAATCCGGGGAGCTTTTGTCACCGGAATTTGTATCCTTTGCGCCGTTTTCTAATACCCTGCTGACAAGGGCAGTGGAGGTGACTTTATATGACGGAAAGCAGGAGGTCAGGAGCTTTGCGAACACAGATGCAAATATCTGGGAAAAGCAGTTTTTATCAGATATGGAATATTTACTGAATGCCGGGCCGGTCTGCCGGGCGGCAGCAGAGTGTCAGGAGGCACTAAGAGTCCTGACAGATGCGAAAAAGAATCTGGCAGACCTGTTATCAAAGCGGATTCTTCCCATCCGAAAGGAGAGCGCAGATATACCGTTAGAGCAGGTCAGGGCGTTTGTAAAGGACAGGCTTCTCGGTAATTTAGAACTGGTATATGGTACCAGTGTGATTTTGGTCTATCAGGCAAAGGTGGATTCTAAGGAGCTGCTTCGCTTTTCTCCCTCGATGAATTTACCCGGTGCGGTTTCTGTCACGAAGCTTTCAGAGGAAAATGATGTATTCTGTCTGTTTTTATCCGGGGAAGAGAAGGAAATGGCATTGGATATAAAACTTCCGGAAATGGAGTATTCCATCAGCTCCACACCGGGCGGGTATGACCGTTCTGAATGGCTGAGGTTTGAAACACCTGTCTCCAATGAAGAGGGAAGCGCTTCTATTGATCTGCGGATGGATACAAAGATACCCTGCCCCCGGAGGGAATGTCCGCTGCCGCCTGTTTTTAAAAAGCAGGACGGTCAGGTGACGGGGGAGGAATTTTTGCGCTGGAACTGGTCCGGAGAAATAAGCTGCGGTGCTTATGAACAATATACGGTTTGTGTGCAGCTTGATTTTTCGGAAGGCGTGCGGAAACGAAGCGGCAGGGGAAGGGATTCCTTTGATGTGCTTGCGGACTATTTCTGCAAACGGGAACAGTTGTGGGAGGATTTGCAGGGAGAGAAGTTTGCCTCTGCTTATGAAAGAATCGCAGACCTTGCCAGTGAGTTTTCTGAGAATTCCGGTGATACGCTGACAAAACAAAATTTCCGGGGGCAGTTCCTGCAGTCTGTAATGATGCAGATTGCCATAGAGTTTGACGGGGAGGGAAAGGTATCTTATCAGATTTTGCCGAATGCAGACCGGGATCAGATATTAGAGCAGTTAGGAGCCGTATTGCATCCGGTAGAAGCCGTGTCGGGAAGTAAACAGGAAGGAATGCTGACCTTTCGGCTGTCCCTTTCTCACCTTCCGGTCTATTCCTGCTGTCTTATAAAACCTGCGGCATGGATCGTGCAGAATGACCGCCTGTTTTCGGACGGAAAGCAGCAGGTGCGGGAGGAGTTTATATTCCGGACAGAACAGGTATCCTTACCGTCTATGAGAATCTTTGCGGATTATCCGGATGTGGTTTCTTTAGAGGGGGAGGATTTGGAGTCTGCCGTAAAAGATCTATGGCGCAGATTGCAGTTGGACGGGAATAAAACCGCTGCGGTCTCTGTTATGTACAAGTACCGGATACCGGGAAATGGCAGCGGTTTGTACTGTGATATTCCGGTGACATTTCTGCCGGAGGCAGACTGTGATTCGCTGGCGGAAAATATAAAAGACTGGCTGTCAGACAGCGGGTATGAGCTGTCTAAAGGAAGCTGTCTGGGTTTTGATGTGGTGCTGTATCAAAGGGAGGTATCCGCTGCGCTGGTGCATGTGAGGTTTGAAAGTAAGCGGTAAAAATCAGTGACAGGGTTTAAAAAGTAGGAATGTTGTCCATAATTATTCATATTATGTGATATCAGGAGAAAAAGCGTACGTTTCATGCGCATATGAAAGTCTGTGGCTTTAGAATCCGCAGGTATCATGATGGATAGGAAGGTATAGACGAAACATGAAAACATTACAGGAACTATATCAGGAAATTTTAGAGCAGGAACTCGAAAAAGGAAGAAACTTAGAAAAGGAGAGCACAGATTATTCCCTTGATTGTCTGCTGCATCCGGAAAAATATGCTCCGGTCATTGCAAAAAATACCTGTCACACCTGTGATTCTGACAGTAGCTGCCAGAGCAGTTGTGTATTTGATGCCATTGAGAAAGTAAAAGGAAAACTCTACATTGATCCGCAGAAATGTGCCGGATGCGGCATCTGCATCGATGCCTGTAAAATGGGAAATCTCATAGAAAACAAAGAGATTTACCCGGTGTTAGAAGCATTATCCGGGCGGGACAAAGAAATTTATGCCCTAATCGCCCCTGCCTTCATCGGACAGTTCGGAAAAAATGCAACTGTGGGAAAACTGCGGAGCGCATTCAAAAAAGCCGGATTTTCCGGCATGGTAGAGGTGGCTGCATTTGCAGACATTTTAACCCTGAGGGAAGCCTTAGAATTTAATTACCATGTCAACAAAAAAGGAGATTTCCAACTCACAAGCTGCTGCTGCCCGGTCTGGATTGCTATGATTCGTGATGTGTACCACGATTTAGTCGGACACGTTCCCGGAGCCGTTTCCCCCATGATCGCCGCAGGGCGAGTCGTTAAAAAACTGCACCCCGCTGCAGTGACCGTATTTATCGGCCCTTGTATGGCAAAGAAAAAAGAAGCCAGAGAACCGGACATCGCAGATGCGATCGACCATGTCCTCACTTTCCGGGAAACTGCGGAAATCTTTCAGGCACTTGGTATAACCGCAAAAGAATTAGAAGAAGACGAAAGAGAGCATTCCTCAAGAGCCGGACGCATTTACGCTAAAACCACCGGAGTAAGCGAAGCCGTCAAAATAACTGCAGAACAGCTAAATCCCCAAAAGAATATCGAAGTAACCGCAGAGCAAGCCGACGGCGTCAAGAACTGCAAAGCCCTGATTGAACGGATTTTAGCCGGAGAGACCGATGCAAATTTCTTTGAAGGCATGGCGTGTGTCGGCGGCTGTGTCGGCGGTCCGAAGGCAATCTTAGATAAAGAGGAGGGAAAAAAGCTGGTAGATGAGTACGGAGACGAAGCCGTCTATAAGACACCGTTAGAGAATCCATATGTAAAGGAACTGCTAGAACGTCTTGGATTCACAGAAATAGAAGACTTTGTCAAAAACAGCCGGCTTTTAAACCGTGATTTCCACTGACTGCTTCACCAGTGTGCGGATACTGCTCACGGCTAACGTGTATGTTCCTAATTTTGTACCAAAAAATGTCGTCGAAACTATTGATTTTTTGGCATAAGAACTATATAGTATTATATTAGAGGCGGTGCGAAAAAGCCGCCAAAAATCTAGCAACATTATATCTTTTTAAGGAGGAAATCAAATGTCTAGAGCAAAACAGTCAATGGACGGCAACACAGCTGCTGCACACGTAGCATATGCCTTTACGGATGTTGCTGCCATTTACCCAATTACTCCTTCCAGCCCAATGGCTGACACTGTTGACCAGTGGTCCGCAGCAGGACAGGAAAACATTTTCGGAAACCAGGTTAAAGTCGTAGAGATGGAATCAGAAGCAGGCGCTGCAGGTGCCGTTCACGGTTCCTTAGCTGCAGGCGCTTTAACTACAACCTTTACAGCATCCCAGGGCCTTTTACTTATGATCCCGAATATGTACAAAATCGCCGGTGAGCAGCTTCCATGTGTATTTGATGTATCTGCTCGTACCGTAGCTACACAGTCTT
>CAYWXJ010000029.1:0-19180 GCA_964462405.1 uncultured Eubacterium sp. | reverse complement strand
CCGATTCCCGGCACCAGACAATCCACTGCGGCAACGGTTTTGCCATCCTCATTCAGCTTCATATAGAATGCCTTAATTTCCTTTGGATAGTCAGTTACAAATACCGGACGCTTAAATACTTCCTCCGTCAGATAACGCTCATGCTCCGTCTGCAAATCAGCTCCCCAGGAAACCTTATAATCGAACTTGTCATTATTCTTCTCTAAGATCTCAACCGCCTCCGTATAAGTCACACGGGCAAACTCAGAATTTGCCACATGGTTCAGACGCTCAATCAGTCCCTTGTCCACAAAATTGTTAAAGAACTGCATCTCCTCCGGCGCATTCTCTAATACATAGTGAATAATATATTTTAACATGCTTTCTGCTAAAATCATGTCGTCATTTAAATCTGCAAAAGCAATTTCCGGCTCGATCATCCAGAACTCCGCCGCATGACGGGTGGTATTGGAATTTTCTGCACGGAAGGTCGGCCCGAAGGTATAAATATTCTTAAATGCCATAGCATAGGTCTCGCCGTTTAACTGACCGCTGACCGTAAGATTGGTGGATTTCCCAAAGAAATCCTCAGAAAAATCCACAGTACCTTCTTTCGTTTTCGGAAGGTTGTCCATATCTAAGGTCGTCACGCGGAACATCTCTCCTGCTCCCTCGCAGTCGCTTCCGGTAATCAATGGCGTGTGTACATACACAAAATCTCTCTCCTGGAAAAACTTATGAATTGCATAGGCAATCAGAGAGCGCACACGGAATACTGCCTCAAAGGTGTTCGTTCTCGGACGTAAATGTGAAATCGTACGCAGATATTCAAAAGTATGACGCTTTTTCTGCAGCGGATAATCCGGTGCAGATTCCCCTTCAATAACCACTTCCTTTGCCTGAATCTCAAAAGGCTGCTTTGCCTGGGGCGTCGGTACCAGCTTACCGGTCACAATGATTGCAGCTCCGACATTTAACTTCTCTACGGCTGCAAAATTCTCTAATGCATCATGATACACTACCTGCAGCGGTTCAAAAAAGGTTCCGTCATTTACAACAATAAATCCAAAATTTTTCGAGCTTCTGATACTTCTTACCCATCCCCCGATAGTAACTGTTTTTTCTAAGTACTCTTCTTTTCTACGGTATAAATCCCGAATGTTTACAAGCTCCATTTTTCTAATCTCCTTTGTCTTATATACATCTTATGATTCTTCTGCTTCCGTCGGCTCCTCTGTTTCTGCTTCATAGGTTACCTTCGCCTGTGCTGCAATCTTATCGCAGGCCTCTGACTGCAAATAGACCTTCTGCAGATATGCTTTTCCGGACTCCTTATCGGCTCCGTAAGTCTCATATAAAGTGTCCTCCGAAGGGAAATCGCCGTTTTCTACGATCATGGCTATATAATCATTAAATTCTTCTTCATCAAACTCTATATTCTCTTTCTTTACGATCGACTCAAATACCAGTTCCTGTTTTAAACTTTCCTCCATGTAAATTTTACACTGTTCACGGAACTGCTCTTCCGTAGTATAATAATTCGCCTGTAAATATTCATCTAAATCTGTTCCATCGGAGCAATTCTGATTTTTAAAGCTCTCCACATACTCTTCGAGTCTTGTCTCTAACAATCCCTCCGGCAGCTCTACTGTACACTTCTCCATAACCGCATCGATTACTGCTGAACGAATATCGGTTTCCTTCCCGCTTTCTGCCTGCTGTTCTAAAACAGTGCGAATATCCGCATAAAAATCCTCTACATTTTCAGCTTCAAAATTATCTTTCACATAAGCGTCATCAATATTCTCTCTGGTCACCTTGTCATTGATGGAATTTACGGTAAATGTAAAGGTCACCGTCTGTCCCTTTAATTCTTCCGACTGATAGTTCTCCGGAAAAGTCACTTCCCAGTCTAAAGTTTCTCCCACAGAAGCACCAATTAATCCATCGGAAAATCCATCAATATATCCGTTTCCCGTAGTCGCATCACAATTTTGAGCTGTATCAATCATCTGCGCCTCAGCTGTTCCTCCGTCAAAGGCTACTCCGTCCTTCTTGCCCACATAGTCCACGTCTACAATATCTCCCTTTTCCACCACAGTCTTAGACCCATTCGGCAGATATGGCTTGTAATAAGCAATCATCTGATCAGCGTAGCTGTAAATATCATCCTCGGTTACGTTATAATCCGCTTCATTCAGGGTCACTGACACGTCCATATAATCCCCTAAGGTCACATAGTCATCTACATTATATACAATGTCAGAACTTGCCACCGCACCTGCTTCTGTTCCCTCTTCTATTACGGACTCAGCCGCTTCTGTCCCCTCCGGAGTATCCGCTTTCTTATCTCCGCAGCCTGCAGACATTGCCATTGTCATACATAATAATAAAAATGTTATTGCTTTTTTCTTCATCTCTTGCCTCTTTCCCAACAGAATTTCTCTTTGCACAATATAATTAACATATCATATTTTAGTAGAAAATAAAAGGTTTTATTGCTTTTTCTTAAAATCAATGTTACAATGTTTTCCGAATTGTTTGTGATAAGGAGGATTTTTATTGTGTCAAAAGTTACTATCGTATTAATGATTATTGCTGCGGTTTTGCTCGTTGCTGTAGTTGTCTTATATTTCCTTGGAAAACGTGCGCAGAAAAAGCAGGAGGAACAGCAGGCTCAGATCGCCGCTGCTTCCCAGTCCGTTTCCATGCTGATTATTGATAAAAAGAAGATGAAACTAAAAGATGCCGGACTTCCGGCAGCCGTATTAGCTCAGACACCGAAGCTGATGCGCAGTTCTAAGGTGCCGATCGTCAAGGCAAAGGTCGGTCCGAAGGTAATGACCCTGATCTGTGATACAGCAGTTTTCGATACCATCCCGGTGAAAAAAGAAGTGAAAGCAACTGTCAGCGGTCTTTATATTACCGGAGTAAAAGGACTTCACGGTTCTATTGCGCAGGCAGCACCTGTAAAGAAAGGTTTCCGTGCCAAACTGCAGCGGAAATATAAGGAAACAAGTGAACAATTAAAAAATGAGCAGTCTAAAAAGAAAAAATAAAGCTTTAGAATAACGGCGGCGTTTCACAATTCAGCTTGTGAGACGCCGCCGTTATTTTACGAACAAATATGAAAATCCCTGCTTTCCTTCGACTGGATTGCCATTTTAATGGTACAGTCCGCAATATGCTCATAATTTAATTCCAGTGCATATTCCACATTTACAGAAATATCATGATCTTCCTCTTTGATTCTTATGTTTTTTGCATCAATTCCAAGTATCAGACTTCCGAAGGGTGTCTGATAACAGGTAACATTTTTCTTGTTCTTCTCAAATACCATATGTACATTGGTAACGCCTCTTTTGGTAATATCTACACAGTCATCCTGCAATTTGATGATATTCTTCGTCGTTCCTTCAAAGCCTTCCGTTACTTCATCATAGATAACATAATGCTTGTTATTCTTCTTATAATAATCTCCTGCTGTAATTACCTCTATCGGCTCAGAATCTTCCTGCGGACCTATGACCTGCAGACCGCTGATTTTTACTAATACATCTTTCGTCATACTTCAATCTCCTTAGCTTATCTTTTGCTATTCTATACGTTTTTCTTTCATTTTTCAAGTACAGAATTTAAGCCTTAAAAATTGAAGCAGAAATCAGGTTATTGTTACATCATTTCCACGCTCAAAATAGCTTCGCCGATTGTTTCGCCATTCGTCTGCGCATAGCTCATAGTATTAATACCGATAACATATGTGGGATATATATTGAAAAATGTCCGTCAACTGACATCTGTATATGCTTTTTGGCAGACCCAACATTATTTCAGCAGTCCTTCTAAATATTTAAACTTCACCTGAATTTTCCCCTCTGCCATAATTTCTGCATACTCCTCCTCAGTCAGAACTGCCCGAAGCTCCTCTTTGGAATTTTCATCAATTACCTCATACACACTGTTTGCAAAACAAAGATTCGGGTACATGACGCACCACCAGTTTGCCCCTGCGCCATCACCGATAACCACCTTAAGCGCACGGTATTCCCCTTCAGGAAACGTATAACTCCCATAGGTCTTAACCGGAAAATCAGCATCCGTAACCTCTGCACTGACAGCATAATCATATCCTTCACTGACTATGACCTCTCTGGCACAGTTTTCAATCTGCGCCAGATGGTCATTTACTACCTGTTCACACTCTTCCAAATCGTTCACACCTGCAAGTTCTTCCTGCAGATATGTTCCAATCTTATCTCTCACTTTCAATTTCAAATCCTGGTCTGTTTTTGTATCGCTGTTGGCTATTACATGAAACCGCAAGATCCGCTTTGCAATATCCTCCTGCAATCTATGACAACGATACCCATATGCTCCCGTAAAAAGAAATATTCCTGCTAAAACGGCACTGCCTGCCCGATATAATTTTTTCATAATAACCCCCATCTGAATTTCTGATATATTCTTTACAAATTCTGCATTGTAATAATAGAATTTCCATTTTCCGGTAATTTATACAAAAAAATAAACTTTACTCTATAACGCTGTTTCTCGTCCTCCAATAGTAAAGCTATTTGAACATACTCGAAACCGTAGTCATCCACGCTCATTCAAAAGAATAACCTCCACATCAAACTCATATCCAATATGACGGATATAGGCTTCTAAATTGCCCCGATACTCCTGATACTTCTCCCTGTCATACATCCCTAACTTATAAAAACTATTCGCAGCATCAATCTCCGGTGCATCCAAAAGATTCTGCGCCGTCTTACTTAACTGCTCTTCCAAACGCCGTTCAATCTCTTTTTCCAATTCTGCTTCTTCGCTGCTTCCTGCCGCAAGCTCTTTCTCCGCAACTGTTTCTAAGCGAATCCTGCTATGATATAAGACCTCTTTTCCTCTGGAAAAATCCCCCTTCACCGTTATCCTGTTTACAGAAACTGCCGTACCGTCCTCTAGGGTAAATGCCAGTTTTTTTAATTTCCCTTGAGACAGATAGGATAACACTGCCTCGTTGATACTGATTTCTCCCTTGGGAACGCCGCCGGATACTGCATAGTAATTGCGGATGACCGGAAGCCCTCCCTGCTCAGTCAGCACCGGAACTAATAAAAGCTGTTCCCGATTTGCCATATCATTATAGAGATCCCCCAAGGTCACCGCATCTTTCAGCTTATAATCCTCTCTGCTTTCTATCATTTCCTCTAAATAGCTTCCTATCGCAGTATCTAAGTTCTTATCCAATGCTAAGATTTCGGCGGCATCCTCCGCAAAAAACAACAAGGTATTTCTGGCAATCAGTTCTTCCTTCCCGCAGACCTGAAGGAGATTTTCGAGTGCCGCAGAATCTTCAACGAAATCCTCTGATAAAATCAGCACCTTTAAATGGTTGTAATCTAAAACCTTATTGGTATCGTTTGCATATTTCGAAACTCCTGTAAAAAAATCTTTATCTTCAATATAAAAATCCGTACCGCTCGGACTGTCAGAATTTTCATCAGCAATGGAAGAAAGATTCTGAAATTTATAGGTGACCAGACAGGAATCTTCTTTTTCATCCACACCCATTGCCAGGGGAAAATTCCGGTTTTCTAATTCTGTGGTGCTGCAGCCGGATAAAAGCATTACACCGCAAAGAAGAGCTGCGCAGGAAAAAATTCGTCTTCCTTTCTTTTTAAGTGCCAGACAAAGCACTGTCAAAAGAGGAATCGCCACCACGAGCGGCGTTGCCGCATATAAGAACAGGCGATGCAGCATTTTAGTAAATTCCGAGGAACGGTAGCACCATACAGCAATCCCAAAAAAAGCAATAGCCGCCGCTGCAATCAACGGCTTTTCCTTTTTTCCATTGAAAAGTGCTTTCAGATTTTCTGCTGCATAAAACATACTGCTGCTCAATAATGCAAATACCGTAAAAAACCAGATTGCCACCATAAACGCGTCCTGTCTCTGGAAAAAACCGCCAGGAATCTGAATCATACTCATTAAAGTCACTGCCGGATATTCCAATGCTTCTACTTCCTTTACCCCGAACATTCCCTGCAGAATACCGTACAACAGCAGCATGATTCCGCCGCTGAACAGCACCGCACCGATTCCGGCACCCCTGATCTCCTTTTTTTTCTTTGCAAAGGGGGCTAAGAACAATGCAAAGCCGCCTAAAGAAAATACTTCAAAGCTGTAATAGCCTCCTAAGAATACACTCCTGTATTCTTCTTTGTCTGTGGGATACAGCGGAAACAGCCGCGGAATTTCCACATCTCTTGCCGCAAAAAACAGCATAATCAGCAACGGAACCATCAAAAACCAGAACAATATCTCATAGACCCTCGCCCGTCCTTCGATTCCCTGTGCGATTCCATACACAGCAAGTCCTAATATTCCTGCCGCAATCCAGTAAAAGGATTGATTTTTCAATAGATCCGTTATCATCAAATGCCCGAAGATATATGTTACATAACCGCCCAAACACAGATAGTACAGTATATAATAAAAAAGAATGACCATTCCTAAAACTTTTCCAAAGCAGCGTTTTAAGAGCGCGGGATAGCTCTCATTTTCCTTTTGGAAGTTTATTAAAAGTCCAATCAAAAGGAAAAAGCAGACACCTGCCCCAATGCCCAAAAGTATTGCAAGCATTCCATTTTTCCCCGGCTCACCTGCAAGCACCGGAGGCAGCAGCAGGGTTCCGATTCCAAGCAGATCATAAGTCAAAAGCCGAAATATCTGCCGTTTTGAAATTTTATTATTTTTTGAAAACATGGCTATCCTTCCTTCTCAATCGTATTCGCTGATTTCTTCTCGCATAGATCGGACGTCTTTTCATAAAGAACAAAGGCTGGCGGATCAGAGAATCCCGCTCATCCTCATAGTCGTTTAAATCTGCTCCTACAAACGGTGTCAGATATGGTATGCCGAAGCTCTTTAAATGTGAAAGATGAATCAGCACCAGCAGCAGTCCGTATAAAAATCCATAAAAGCCCAGCCATGAACACAGAAACAGGAACAAAAATTTTAACAAACGAAAAGCCGTCGAAAATTCTTCATTGGGAACGGCAAAGGAACAAAGAGCCGTAAATGCCACTACTATCACCACAATGGGGCTTACAATATTTGCTTCTACTGCTGCCTGACCGATTATTAAGCCTCCGACAATTCCAATGGTATTGCCCATAGCTCCGGGAAGACGCACCCCGGCTTCTCTTAGCAGCTCAAATGCGATTTCCATCAACAGTACTTCTATGACCGCGGGAAAGGGAACGCCCTGCCTTGCCGCCGCAAAGGATAAAAGCAGCGTGGTGGGCAGAATTTGGGTATGGAAATTCGTTACCGCAAGATAAATTCCCGGCATGGTCATGGCAAAGAAAGCTGCCAGGTATCGTATCAGTCTGCCAAAGGAGGCGATCTCCCAACGGCTGTAATAATCATCGCTGGTCTTAATAAAGGAATTATAATCCGTAGGCAGAATCAGCCCTGTCGGCGAATTATCCGACAGAACCACAACTCTTCCCTCTAAAATTGCCATTGCCGCCCTGTCAGGTCTTTGGGTCGTCTGAAACTGCGGAAAGGGCGAGTACCATTTCTCTTCCGACAACTGCTCTACCATTCCGCTGTCTAAGATTCCGTCAATCTCATAGCGGTTTAATCTTTTCTCCACTTCTTCTAAGATGCCTGGATATACCAGGTCTTCCATGTAAACAATATCCACATTGGTATTTGTCCTTGTCCCCATTTTAATTTCTTTCACTTTAAGTTTCGGGGTCCGAAGACGCTTACGAATCAACGCTGTGTTTACCTTCACGGAATCTGCAAAGCCTTCTCTTGAACCGCGGATGACTTTTTCCGAATCCGGCTCAGTAACGGACATGGCGGGATAACCTTTATCCGGAATTTTGATTGCCTTGTCAAATCCGTCTATAAAAATAATGACATCTCCGGTAAAAAGAGCATTCGCTGCCTCCTCAACGGTGTCAAAGAGTGTCATATCGGAGATTCCGAGGGCGTTTTTCTCAAGGCTTTCATGGATTTGTTTTCCTGACATGGAACAAAATTGATTTAACATTTTTCCCACTACGGAATTTTCAAACAGAAAGCTTCCGCCTGTCACCTCTACATAGGCAAGAAAGCAACCTACATCTTTTCCTTTTCCAAGATACATAGTCTTCTTTTTAATATCCGCCGATTCTCCTAAAAGTGCCAGAAAGGCTTCTTGATTCTTCCAAAGTTCTTTTTCCATTATTCTTCCTCCGAAAGCTTTGCTGACCAAAAAAAGAGCAGGAACAGCGTTTGCATATTCCTACTCTAGTATCTTCGTTCTTATTTCGTTTTATTCCTGCTGCCGGATAATATTCCTTACGGCATTTGTCTGATTATCTACGTGCTTTTTGGTCATCTCTACCACGTAATTCTTATTCCGTTCCTTTAAGCCGATGATAATCTGCTTATGCTCTTCAATCAGGCGGGGATAAATTCTCTCATCCTTTAAATATTCCACCCGGTAGCGGTAAATCTGTTCTCTTAAATTATTAAGCATTGCGACTAATCTTGGATTTTCTCCTGCATTATAGATTAAATCATGAAAATCAATATCCGACTGGGCAATCCGCTTTACTTCCGCCGTTTTTATGGCTTCCTCAAATGCCGTTAATTTTTCCTCTAACTGCGCAATCTGTTCTTCGGTTATCTTTTCACTGGCAAGCTGTACCGCTAATATCTCTAATGCCTCCCGAATCTGAAGTACATCCTCCATATCTTTTTCTGTCATACCGGCGACCTCCGCGCCTCTTCTCGGAATCGTCACCGCTAAACCTTCCTGCTGCAGCATCCGGATTGCTTCCCGAATCGGGGTACGGCTGACTCCGAGCTTATCTGCTAACTGCAGCTCCATAAGCCGCTCTCCCGGCTTTAAATCGCCTTTTAAAATTGCTTCCCGCAAAGTATTAAAAACCACATCCCGCAAGGGCAGATACGCATTGGCGTTCAACTCTAAATTTTCCATAATTCCTCCATTTGTGTTCTGTCTTATGCTCTTCGATTATTATAGATACTTGTCAGGTAGACCTGTTTTGCAAGACCGGTGCTGCGCATCGTATCAAAAGCTGCCTTCGCCGTATTCTCATCCTCAAACAAACCAAATACTGTCGGTCCGCTTCCGCTCATCATGGCATTTATGGCTCCGTTCTCCATCATACAACGCTTGATCTCATCAATGACCGGATATTCCGGAATCGTAACTGTTTCTAAGAGATTTCCCATATGCTCTGCGACTGCCTTTAAATCCCCCTTTCGAATCGCCGCAAGCTGTGCATCAATATTCGGATGCTTTGTATGCTCGTCTAATTTGAGATTCTCATAGACAAATTTGGTGGATACGCTGATGGCCGGTTTTGCAATCAGTACCGGACATTTCGGCATAGGCAGAAGACTTCTTAACTTCTCTCCGATTCCCTCTGCTAAAGCAGTTCCGCGCATCAGACAATATGGTACATCTGCTCCGATCTGCACCCCAAGCTCCATTAACTTCTGACGCCGGAATCCCAACCGGAACAATTCATTCATTCCGTACAGAACAGCAGCCGCATCCGTACTTCCGCCTGCCATTCCCGCAGCAACGGGAATATGCTTCTGCAGAGCCACAGCAACACCTTCCTCCAGCCCGCAGGTGTCCTGCAAAAGCTTAGCGGCTTTATAAATCAAGTTATTCTCATTGGTAGGGAGAAAATCCAAATTTGCAGTAATATGGATTCCGGGCTCTCTCGTTCTCTTTATTACTAACTGGTCATACAGGTGAATTGTCTGCATAATCATCCTGACTTCATGATAACCGTCATCCCTTCTGCGGATGACATCCAAACCAAGATTCACCTTTGCCAGTGCTTTTACTTTTATCTCGTCCATTCTGTTTATCCTCCGTAGCTTTTTGCTGCATTGGCTGTATTTTGTATACAACCAGATTTTATCATCAATTAAAAAAAAGGTCAATTCCACTTTATTTTTTCCCGGCATGTACCGATATAAACGTTGAAGAATAAAATGTATGGATACATATAACTGCAACGGCAGTTATAAACACTATTTGCCAAGGAGGGTACGTATTATGAGTATTGGTGCAATTAACAATGTTGCTTCTGCAGCCACTGCTGCAAACACTTCTGCAGCTACTTCTGAAAAAGTGTCCAAAGAAGCAGAAGAGAGCAGACAGGAAACCACACAGGAAAACAGCGGTGTTGTATATGAGAAGAGTTCTTCTACCGTCAACACAGATTATGTGAAAAAGAATGCATCTCTTATCAAACAGTTAAAGGCCGATTCCGATGCAAGGGTTTCACAGCTTAGAGGCATCGTAGAACAGATGATGAAAAAGCAGGGAACTGCTATCGGTAAAGCGGATGATATGTGGAGATTCTTAGCAGGTGGTAATTTTACCGTATCTGCTGAAGTAAAAGCGCAGGCACAGGCAGATATTGCTGAGGATGGCTATTGGGGCGTGAATCAGACCTCTGACCGTATCGTTGACTTTGCAAAGGCATTGAGCGGCGGCGATCCTGAAAAAGCAGACGAGATGCTGGCAGCCTTCAAGAAGGGATTTGAAGCAGCGACTAAGTCCTGGGGCAAAGACCTTCCGGATATTTCCCAGCAGACCTATGACGCAGTACTTAAGAAATTTGATGCATGGAAGAACGGAACCGAAGCGGAGACTACTGCTGTATCGGAATAATGAAGTATTTATAGTCGAGTAGGAGGCTGGTCATTAGTTGACTAGTCTCCTACTCACATTTCCAGGGCGGATCGGGGCCTTTCACCCGTTAGAAACGCGCACCGCAAGGCGCACATCTAAAGAGTCGGAGCTTTTTGCTCCGGCTCTTCCTTAACCTACAGGAGCTGCTGCTCTTTCGCCTTAATAATCGCCTCATTTAAGCTTAACATCTTATCGTCTAACATAGATACGATTCCAGAGCATTCCCGTAAATCCCTGCTGATATACTCCGGCGCATTTCCTTCAAATTTGTAATAGATCTTATGCTCTAAGCTGGCCCAGAAATCCATTGCCATGGTACGAATCTGAATCTCTACCTTGGTATCTACGACCCTGTCGGACAGAAATATCGGAACCGTAACTAACATATGATAACTCTTATAACCGCTTTCCTTCGGATGCTTTATGTAATCCTTGACAGAAACTACCGTCAGGTCATTCTGCTTACCGATCATCTCCGCCATACGGTAAATATCGGATGTAAAAGAACATACAATTCGAATACCTGCAATATCATTGATATGCTCTACCATATTATGAATGGTACTCTCAAAACCATTGCGCTTTAACTTCTTCACAATACTCTCCGGTGACTTGATTCTGGACTTGATATATTCAATTGGATTGTACTGGTGCACATGCTGAAATTCATCATTCAAAATCTCAAGCTTTGTACCGACTTCCTTTAATGCACTGTTATAGATAAACATCATGGTCTTCCAACTGTCAACATCTTCCCCAAGATTAATATGTGTATGCTGTGTCATTTGCAAAACCTCCATTGCTGTCATTCCCGGATTTGCGGTATCACCGCACTTCATATTAGTATTGTATCATATTCACAATGCTTTTTGTTAATACTTTAACAGATTTTACAAAAACTTAATATCCTTAAAATCCGATCCGTTAATCTTCTTCAATCACCTGGATTTCCAGAAAATCAAATTCGATTCCTTCCATAAAATTATCCTGTGTAAACCTGGTCTTCGCATGACGCTTAAATTCCTTGATATTGGCATCTAACCAGATTGGTTTTCCCAAATCAAAAGCGTAGCACACATCATCTAACGCCTGAAAAATCTTATGCGTTCTTGTATCCTCTGTGTCATTTTCAATCGTTATGTCCTTTAACATACGATTTGACCGAAATTCCTTTGCCCATAACCGAAACATTCTGCTATCCCCTTCTCTGTCTGTTTGCTTCATACATCAAAATCGTGGCTGCAATAGCAGCATTCAGGGATTCTACCTTTCCCTCCATTGGAATTTTGATATATGCATCTGCTAAATCTGCGGTTTCATCACTTAACCCATTACCTTCATTTCCAATGAGAAAACCACATGCCTCTTTATAATCCGGTGCATCGTACATTTTGCTGCCTTTTAAGTGGGCGGCATAAAATTTTACACCATTCTTCTGCATAGTTCGAATCGTGCCCCGGAAATCCTCCGCCACAAAAAACGGCACACGGTATATACTGCCCATGGTGGCGCGTATGGTTTTCGGATTGTATAAATCGACGGTCGTCTGATTGGCAATGACTGCCGTAATTCCTGCACCCTCTCCGGTACGGAGCATCGTGCCTAAATTTCCCGGGTCCTGAATACTTTCTAAAAAAAGATAGCTTCCTGTTTTATCTGCTGTTATTTCTTCATAATTCCATTTTGGCATGGCAGCAACGGTTAAGATTCCCTGTGGAGTCTGCGTATCGCTGACGGATTTGAATACACTCTCGGACAGCACTTCGTATTCTATTCCGGTAAGCATATTTTTATTCTTCTCATCCTTTAAAAAGGATTCTGCAGCGTATACTTTTCGAATCCATTCCTTCGGGGCTTCTTCAAACATCTTCCTGCCCTCCGCAATAAATACGCCCTGCTCTTTTCTTGCTTTTGCTTTTTTCATTAATAAAACCAGATTCTTCATCCGGGGATTTGCTGTGCTTGAAATCATATATCCTCCGTAGGTCATTATATCGTTCAATATATTATACCAAGTATACCTGCTTTTGCAAATCAGAAAAAATTATTTGAAGTATATCATATCTAAAATTCCCTGTATGTATCAAAAGCGGAGTCTCCTGCACAATGCCGGATTCTCCGCTTTTCATATTTTGATTACTTCTTAACGGTAACCTTTACTTTCTTATAAATACCATTCTGGGCATATACATAAATTGTACAAGTACCTTTCTTCTTAGCCGTAATTACTCCCTTGCTGCTTACGGTAGCAACTGCAGGATTGCTGGATTCATAAGAAACGGCACGATGATTCACTAGCTTTTTGCCAGTCTTCGTCTGGGTTACTTTCAGTTTGAATTTACTTCCTTTTTTATTCAGTTTTACAGTTGTTTTGTTTACCTTTAAGGATTTAACGTTTGCATACTTTTGGGCTTTTGTAGCGGAATGGATTGTTTTGGAGGTTTCAATAATGGAAACCTTGCCGTCTACCATCTTGTATGCCTGCACAATGTATTTGTAGTAGGTATCTTTCTTCAGGCTCTTATGTGTATAAGAGGTTGTTGTTTTCTTATCAATAATTTTAAGAACCTTATATGCATATTTCTTTTTACCGGAATTACATATATTACCTAATACTACATAGCCGTCCGCATCTGCTACTTTAGACCACTGAATCTTATTGCTGTTCTTAGTAGCAGTCTTCACCTGTGCTTTTAATACACCAAACTTCGCATTCTTCGCTTCGTCTGATTTTCCGGTTGGAATACCAGGGTTGTCAGCTAATATCAACTCTGCGGTTGGAACCGTTATCGTCGAAGTAGTTACCTGTGTCTGTCCATTTTCGGTTCCATCTTGGCTTCCGCCCGGATTTCCGCCCTGATTTCCGCCCTGATTTCCGTCCTGATTTCCGTCCTGATTTTCGTTTTCAGTTTCTTTTGCCTTCGTAATTGTCAAGGTATAGGCTGCATTTGTTTCATGATTTTCCGCATATACCAGCATAGCTACCTCTGTTGTATCCTGACTGGTTGAAATTGCAGTTGCTTTGGTATCATCCACTAATACTTCATTCACGTATAATAAACCATACTTATTTGCAAGCTCTGTTTTTATCTGTACCTGTTTCGTATCCGCCGGCACTTCTAAATAGTATTCACCAGCAGATTTCTTTTCTACAGTTCCGATGTCAGATGTCATTTCTGTAATACCTGCATCTGTACCATAGGCAGTACTTGTATAAGCAGAAACGTTTAATTTTGGTGATTCTTCTCCTTCTGCACCGCTAAATGAAATTCTAAGTACTTTTTGAGCAGCTGTGATACCTGTTGTAGCGTTTGTCAATTCATAAGTTTCTGCTAATTCCATTGCTTCCGCCGGAATTTCATATTTTACGGAATACAGTTCGGCATCCCCTTGATAATCTAAGGTTTCTTCCGCAATTACAATATCACCAACTTTGATAATCATGGTCTTTCCATTATCTTCCGGTGCATACTGACAGGTAATGTAATTTGTCTTTGTCTCATCAACTTTGAATAAGTAAGAGAAGCTTCCGCCTGCATTTGCATAACGTGTCAATACTCCCATGTCGCCGACGGAACCTGCACCGGTCTCCTCCATGTGCGGATAAAGCTCTTCGTTGCCTTCGGTCTGTGTCCCGTATCCGATACCAACACCTTCTAAGTATACATTGGCATCTCTGCCGTTTTTCTTAGCATTTAAAATACGTTCCTGAATCTCCGCCGGGTCAGCGCCTGCAAATAACCAGTAAATACCATATCTTTCTTCATGAATGCGGTAGTAAGGAACAAATACCAAATCTTCTTCTCCGCCCCAGTCTGTTCCGGTAAGCGTAAATTCCAATTCACCGTCCGTTTTTACAAGATATGTTTCAATATTTTCAATAAATTCTGATACAGATACATCTGTAACGTTTAAGGTTTCTGAATTTAATGTTCCCTGGTTGGAGGTAGAACCGTAACCGTTTGTAGAAGTTCTTTCTTCTCCGTTTACAATCTTTGTTTCACAAACATCACACTGCACACCAATCTGGTATGTGTCCATCTTGCTGTCCGTACCAAGCTCTGCTGCTAAAACGACAGGACCATATTTGAATCCGTATACGGTGCCTGCATTATCCGGAAGTGTGTATGCTTTGATACCTAACGGCAATGTCAGTTCTACAACATCTCCATTGCTCCAGCTTCTGTCAATAGAAATATAACCATTGCTGGTAGTTACTGACTGGGATACGCCATTCACCTTAACAGTCGGATTTGACAGTACCCAATCCGGTATTCTGAGCTGCAGATCCATATTTACGCTTGTTTTTCCATTTAATAAGCTTACTGTAAATTTCGCCTTATCTGAATTTGGAATATCTGTTTCCTGTTTTACAACGATGTTATTTGCATCCCAGGTTACTTTTGAACTTATATACTGATTTACAATCAGTTTGTCGCCTTTATAGAAATAGAAGCTGTCGCCAAGCTTTGTAAAGTTCTCAAGTCCTGTTCCTGTACAGCACCAGAAATAGTTTTTCTCTAAATCCGGATTGCAGTATACCTTGAAGAATCCTGTTGCCATTGGTTGGAAGTATGTGGTCATACCTGTATCTTCATTGACAGATGCCATAATCGCATTGATGAATGTAGTCTCATAATAATCTGCATACTTCTTGTCACCGGTAATACGATATAATTCTCTGGTCAATTTTAACATATTGTGTGTATTACAAGTCTCACAGTTGCAATGTGAACGTTCTGCATCTAATATATTATCTGCGCCAAAAAACTCGCACTCACTGTTACCGCCGGTAATATAGGTATGTTTATCAACCACTAAGGTCCAAAAGCTCTCTGCATACTGAAGATATTTATCAACATCTTCTTCATCACACAAAGCACGGTAACGGTTCAATGCACCGATAAATTTCGGAATCGTACAGTTTGCATGACGTCCGTTTAAAACATTTTTCTCTCCGGCAAGAACTTTTTCAAAAAGATCATCCTCATCAAAGCAATGTGCGGCTATTGTAAAATGATCTGCATTTGCATAACCGTCCGCTTTGGCACACTTATAAAGTTCATAGAGACAATCATTCATTCCGCCATACTCTACACCAAGTACATATGACTGAATTGACGTGGTCCATTTAGCTGTTCTCTTATAGATCCATTCTCCTAAATCTTCCGCAACGATTAATGCAGTCTCATTTCCTGTATATTTATAGGTTTCTACCAGACCATTCATAATCTTATGCATGGTATACCATGGTACCCAGGTATTGCTTGTGTTCTGGCTCTCTAAGATGTTGAACTGACGCTCCGGATCATTCTGATCCGCCAGAGTAGCGCCAAAGATGTATCCTGTTCCTAATTTTTCCTGACAGTCTCTTAGTTCATCAATGATGTAATTCAGACGATCATCAATCGAATATCCATCACTGCCTGTTACATCACCATATCCATTTGCAGATGCCTGCGCAACAGCTGCAATATAATGACCTAAAGTATGTCCGCCAATCAGGCTGTTCTCCCATCCATTGTAGGAAGATGACGCATACTCACCATCCTTATTAAAATCAAATCTTCCATCTTTGATTTCTGCTGCCGAATATCCAGCGGTCAGACGGAAATTATATAATAATCTGTCCGGGTCAAATTCATTTAAAAACTGCACATCTTTTTCGGTAACCTGATTATAATAATCTTCTGTAATTTCTACATCTGCAAGCGAAAATTCCTGCAAATCATATACGGCACTTTCAGCAAGAACTTTTACATGAAAGGTCTTTGTCTGGGAATATCCGCCATAAGATACTGCAGCTGTCAAAGTAACTGCCACATCCGCCTGGCCTGCGGCAGGTCTTGTTACTTTTCCTGTATTTGACAATACAGCTTCGTTTGAAGATGTCCATGTAATCGTAGTTTCATTTTCACCCTCTGTTGCCAATTCCATGTCAGAGATAATGTCCGTATCTTCGATAGTCAATGCAGCATAGTCATTTGCCACACGTTTTTTTGCATCGGCTTCAATTTCCTCCGGTGATAATTCTTTATATTCACGAATTAAGATGTATGCTAAATTCACTGCCCTGTTTGCCTCACCTGTTCCCCGTGCATCCACAGTTAATTCGCCGTCTTTCACTTCATATGTAATTTTTGCAACTTCTTTTGCAGAAGCATCTAAAGCTTCTTTTACAGTTACCTGATCGTCCTGTCCATAATTCAAGTAAATATCCGGTGACTGTGAACATGACCATGGATCAACACAACATACATAGATGTCATAAATACCATTTTCTAATTGGAATTTATACTGTAAATATCTTTCCTCAATACCTTTTTCATAGAAATTCTTGGTATATCTGTTTGAGCTTGTCTTGTCAAAATCCGTTTTGGGTGTATTCTGTTCATATGCCCATGTATTCGCCGTGTTTACACCGCCGGTATTTGGAGGCGTCGGGTTTGTCATTCCCTTTCCGGTAAGTTCTTCTGCGGAGTCAACAATCCCCCATTTGTAGCCGGTTACAGCATCTTCGCCATACGCCTGGTCCGTTACACTGTTATGCGTGCCAAGCTGATCTCCGGCACTTACCGTATTGACAATGTAATCACCGCAGTCTACGAAGTAAACCACATAATTGTCATCTCTGTCCACCGGCGCCGCAGCTTTTTCTGCAGCTACAGTTACCTGAAACTCTTTTGTATCCGAAGCATCTCCGGATCTGATTGTGGCTACAAGCGTTACGGTGACATCTTTGCCATCTGTTGGTCTTGTAACTTTACCGTCATTTGTAATCACATCTGTATTTTTACTTTCCCATGTAATTGCGCTTCCATTTGCACCTGCTTGCGGTAAATCCATATCTTCTTTTGCGGAATCGGCAATCGTTAAAGTCTCTTTGTCTTTTCTAACGTTAGCCTGATCTTCTGTTTCATCTGCTGCTACAGATTTGATAACAATATAGGATACGCATATACAAAGAGTATTCGTACCTGTTCCGCGAACATCAATCGTCATCTCACCATCTGCTGCTACGACTACTTTACCTGTAACCTCCTCGTTACTTCCATCTGCAATCGTAAAATTCTCCTCGCTCAACGCAGTATCTGTTTCTCCGACAGTTGCTGTAATTACCGGAGAATCTGCACAGCTCCAAGCCGCATTATTACATCCGACAGTAATCTCATAGGTTCCTGCTTCCAATTCGAAAGCATAATCTACATAACGTTCGTCAATACCTTTTTCATAAAAGTTTTTGGAATAACGGAATGTATCGGCTGTGGCATAATCTGTATTTGCGTCATCTGTCCATTCATTCGACCATGTGTTTGCTGTTGCAACGCCTTTTCCTTCCGGCGCAGTCCCATTGGTGTCATAGGCACTATTTCCTGATTTGTTTTCCAATTCTTCTTCCGTATCCACGATTCCCCATGTGTAACCAGTTTCAGAATCAACACCGTACACCTGATCCGTTACACTGTTGTGGGTTCCTAATTGTTCCCCTTCATTTACTGTTGTTACTACATAATCTCCACAATCCACGAAATATACGATGGATGCGTCTTCCCGTTCCGCCGGAGTTCCTGCTGCCCATACTGCTTCAAACCCATCGGTCGGAAAAGCGGTCACACACATTGCGGCTGCAAGCCCTGCTGCAAGCACCTTTCTGTAAATTCTTGAAAACTTCATTTTTATCTCCCTTCTTATACCCGATGAATAGTTATCTATGTTAGTACTCTAACAAATATATGTAGATTAGGAAATACAATTTCTTATTTTATTAGTTGATAATTTTACTTTTTGTCTTTTTCATCCGCCGCTAAAATAAGTCAAAAAAAGAGCCGTCAGTCTAAACTAACAGCTCCGTTTTGCATATTTTGTTTATATAGAAAGATTCTTACAAACTTCAAACTGATATTCGGGAATATCTTTTTTCATTGCTAATGCTTCATCAATATCATAATCTACAAAATCACCATGATGATAAGCTACTACACGGTTTGTCTTGCCCTCGCAAAGCAAATCAACAGCATAGGCTCCCATGATAGATGCGTATACACGGTCTTTACAGGTCGGGCTTCCGCCGCGCTGCATATGTCCTAAGATGGTTGCTCTTGTCTCGATTCCGGTTGCGGCTTCGATTCTCTTTGCCATACTTGAAGAATGTCCGATACCCTCTGCATTGATGATGATATGATGCTGTTTGCCGCGCTTTCTGTTCTCAATGATATGATTTACTAATTTCTGCTCGTCGTAGTCATATCTCTCCGGAAGAAGAATATCCTCTGCTCCGTTTGCAATACCGGTCCACAAAGCAATGTAGCCTGCTCCGCGTCCCATTACTTCGATAATACTGCAGCGTTCATGGGAAGTAGAGGTATCACGTACTTTATCAATCGCTTCCATTGCTGTATTGACAGCCGTATCAAATCCGATCGTATATTCTGTACAAGCAATATCCAAATCAATTGTTCC
>CAYWXJ010000028.1:0-19294 GCA_964462405.1 uncultured Eubacterium sp. | reverse complement strand
AAAAGCTGAGAAACTTGCATTTTTGACAGATATTGAAGGAGTATATAAAGATCCTTCCGATAAATCCACATTAATTTCCGAGCTTCCGATTTCCGAAGCAAAGGAACTGATTGCAGACGGGAACATCGGCGGCGGTATGCTTCCGAAATTAAATAACTGTATTGATGCGATTGAAAACGGCGTTTCGAGAGTACATATTTTAGATGGAAGAATTGCACACTGCCTGCTGCTGGAAATCTTTACGAATAAAGGAATCGGAACGGCTATTTTAGGGGAAAAGGAGAAAAAGTATTACCATGAATAGTACAGTATATATAAAAGAGGCCGAACAAGACTTGCTTCATACCTATAACCGTTATGGGATCGTTTTAGAATCAGGAAAAGGTGTCTATCTTTTTGATGTGGAAGGGAAAAAATATCTGGATTTTGCCGCAGGAATTGCAGTATGTGCTTTAGGCTACGGAAATGGAGAATATAATCGTGCATTAAAAGAACAGGTGGATAAACTACTGCATACTTCAAATCTGTATTATAATCCGCCGATCATTAAGGCAGCGGAATTAGTAAAGAAAGCAAGCGGTATGGACAGGGTATTCTTTACCAACAGCGGCACAGAAGCCATTGAAGGTGCCATTAAGGCAGCAAAGAAATATGCCTATACAAGAGATGGTCATAGTGGACATGAAATCATTGCCATGCAGCATTCCTTCCATGGAAGGAGTCTTGGGGCACTGTCTGTAACCGGAAACAAGCACTATCAGGAGCCGTTTGAGCCGCTGCTTGGAGGTATCCGTTTTGCAGAGTTCAACAATCTTGACAGTGTGAAAGCGTTGGTAAGTGAGAAGACCTGTGCCATTTTGTTTGAGACCATACAGGGAGAAGGCGGGATCTATCCGGCAGAAAAAGAATTTATGGAAGGCGTTGCCGCTATCTGTAAGGAAAAGGATATTCTTTTGATCTTAGATGAAATCCAGTGCGGAATGGGAAGAACCGGGGAAATGTTTGCCTGGCAGAATTACAACGTAAAACCGGATATTATGACGGCGGCAAAAGCATTAGGCTGCGGTGTGCCGGTAGGCGCATTTTTAATGACAGAGCGTGTGGCAGAAAAATCCTTAGTACCGGGCGACCATGGAACTACCTACGGCGGCAATCCTTTTGTTGGTGCAGCAGTCAGCAAGGTCCTTGAGATTATGGAACGGGATAAGCTGACTGACCATGTAAAAGAGATTTCAGAATATTTTTGGAAGCGTTTAGAGGAATTAAAGGATAAGCATACATGTGTGATTGACCACCGTGGAATGGGACTGATGCAGGGCTTACAGGTGAGCGTTCCGGTAGGAGAAGTATCTGAAAAGGCATTGGAAAAAGGTCTTATTCTGATTACAGCCGGTTCTGATGTACTCCGTTTTGTACCGCCGCTTGTAATTGAAAAAGAGCATGTGGATGAAATGATTGAAATCTTAGACAGTATTTTATAAGACGGGACGCACTGTCAAGGAACGAAACAGTTACATTAAGGGGAAGAATATGGAATCATCACAGAAGAGAATACTAGCTGCTTATGCGCTTGTGTTTTTCGGAATCGGTCTGACGGCAAAAGTAATCGCAGCACCGGAATATACAAGGTCTGTTATGGAGGAAGCTTATGCTAAGGAAATCCGGAGTGCAAAAGAATCAGAAACGACCGGGATTATCTGTTGGTATACAGGAGATGAAAACCGGGCTTTTTTCGAAACGTGTGCAGATGATTTCAGAGAGGAAACAGGGATTGCTGTCACATTAGAGGAACAGCCGTCCCTGAATTATTTTTCTGAAATTTATGAAGCGGTAAAAAATGATACCAAAGCACCGGATGTCTATTTGTTAGAGGCAGACGAGTTAGAGCGGGCATATTTGTGCCAAATCCTTAAAAAGAATACAAGCAATGAAGAATATACGGCAGGAATTGCAGAAAATGCGGTGGAAGCAGCATCCAGACGAGGGGTATTGTATGGTTATCCACTGTATTTTTGGACCGTTGTGTTTGCTTACCGGACAGATTATTTTGAAACTGCACCGAAGAGCGTGCAGGAAATGATTGACTATTCTGTAGAGCATGAGCCGGGGGAAGGTGTAGAAAAGCTGTTAGAATGGGATCTATCCGATGGGTTCTGCAATTTTCCGTTTTTTGGTGCGGCATTAAATTTTGAGAAAGAGGATGGCGGAACGGTCAAATGGTCGTATGAGAAAGACACCTATGAAGCCTGCCAGACATTTTTTGGAAATCTGACAGCGGCGATTGAGTTAGATGAAACTGCTATCGGAAGAAAAAGCGTGGTAAATGATTTTAAAAATGGTAAGACAGTAGCCGTTTTTTTGGATTCGGACGATATACTGCAGGCAGATGGGGACAATGTAGAAATTACAGGGCTTCCGGATTTAAATGAGCAGCTTTCCATGCTTCCGGCGGCTAAGACAATGCTGCTTTGTGTAAACGGAATGTCAGAGAACGAAGCTGCAGCGGCGGAATTTGCAGAATATGCAACAGCACAGGAATCGCAGAAATTACCCGAACTGACAGAGCATGTTCCGGTCAGACAAGAGGCACTGGCTACAGAAGAACAGAAAACGGCTTATTTCCAGTATGAAAAGGCAGCAGCCGAGCCGGATGCGTTAAATGCGACAGATTTTTGGGTAAAATTCCAAAATGAAGTATTAGAGATCTGGAATGATGCAGAATAGTACTTGTAATCCCCGGAAAAATTCGTTAAAATGTGAATATCGGCATTGAGGAACTCCTGAACTTGAAAGAGAAAAGGAGTAATGCGAATTGAAGAAAAGAATATGGACAGTTATGTGTCTGCTGGTGTTGCTTTTATCCGGCTGCAGGGAAGCGGCAGAAACTTATTTTGAAGAGGCATCAGAACGGCTGGAAGATACACAGGAAGCAGAATCGGAGGAAGCAGAATCGGAGGAAGCAGTCAAAGCAGAAGAAAAGACAGAGTGTTATGTATATGTCTGCGGAGCAGTCGAAAGCCCCGGTGTGTACAAGCTGCCTGCAGGCAGCAGAATTTATGAAGCAATTCTAAGGGCAGGCGGTTTGCGCGAAGATGCCTGTGAAGATAGTATCAATCAGGCCCAACAGGCGGCAGACGGACAGATGATAAAGGTTTTGACGAGGGAGGAAGCGGCGCAGATGGGTACGCAGACAGCTTCAGAGGAGCTAGAGGCCGGGGAGGAAGAAAACGGCGGCAGGGTGAATATCAATACTGCCGATGCCGATGAACTTATGACACTTCCGGGAATCGGTGAATCTAAAGCAATGAGCATCATAAGCTATCGGGAAGAACAGGGAGGTTTTTCTTCCGCAGAGGAGCTTATGAATATTACCGGCATCAAGGAAGGTGTCTATTCGAAAATCAAAGATCACATAACTGTTAATTGAGGTGTTGAGATGGCAAAGAAAGTTCTCGTAGTAGATGATGAAAAGTTAATCGTGAAAGGAATCCGTTTCAGTCTTGAACAGGATGGTATGGAAGTAGAATGCGCCTATGACGGTGAGGAAGCGCTTCGTATGGCTACAGATAATGAATACGATATGATTCTTTTGGATATTATGCTGCCGAAGATGGATGGATTTGAGGTATGCCAGCATATCCGGGAGTTTTCAAGTGTACCGATTGTCATGCTGACGGCAAAAGGCGATGACATGGATAAGATATTAGGTCTTGAATATGGTGCGGACGATTATATTACAAAGCCATTTAATATATTAGAGGTAAAGGCCAGAATCAAGGCAATTATGCGCCGTACATCAGCGAATCAGCCGAAGAAGGAAAATGCTTCCGTCATAGAGAGCGGCGATCTGAAGATGGACTGCGAGAGCAGAAGACTTTTTGTCAAAGGAAAAGAGATTAATCTGACAGCAAAGGAATTTGATCTGTTAGAGCTTTTAGTTACGAATCCCAATAAGGTATACAGCAGGGAGAGCTTATTGAATCTTGTCTGGGGCTATGAATATCCGGGAGATGTCAGAACCGTGGATGTGCATGTCAGAAGAATGAGAGAAAAGATTGAGAGCAATCCCAGTGAGCCGAAGTATGTGCACACCAAATGGGGTGTGGGTTATTATTACAGGGCTGATAAATCATAAGGTGTAGAGATGTCAAATAAGAAAAAATTCCGTGATTTTTTTAAAAGTCTGAAGATCAGATTGGTTATTTTGTTCTTAATAATTGGAATTTTGCCAAGTGCAGTGCTTCGGGTGGGAATGCTCAGTTCTTATGAGAAGAAAGCCGTTTCCAACCGGAGCATAGATATTTTAAGTCAGGCGAAAATTCTGACCAATCAGATTATATTTAACAATTATCTGGAGGATGCATCTTCCGAAATCATCAATTCCCAGTTAGAACAGCTTTCGAATATTTATGACGGACGGGTTATGGTCATCGATGATAATTTTCGCATTATAAAGGATACTTACAGCCTTGATGAGGGGAAGACCATTGTGTCCGAAGAGGTCATGCGGAGCTTTCGCGGAGAGGAAATTTCCAAATATGATTCTGAAAACGGATATATAGAGATGACAATTCCTTTCACAGAGGCGGAAAGTAAGGAAATATTAGGTGTATTGTTAGTAAGTGTGTCTACGGACAGTATTAAGTTAAATGAGGAGTATTTAGAGAGCAGTGCATGGATTTTAGAACTTTCGAGTGTCATGGTGGTGGCGTTGGCAGCGGTATTCTTAGCAGGAATTTTGATGCGGCCGTTTCATAAAATGGCAAAGGAGATCGTTGAGATTCAAAATGGTTATAAAAATGAACTGGAAGTTCATGCTTATACGGAGACAGAAGTGATTTCCGTTCGCTTTAACCAGTTATTCGGAAGAATGAAAGTCATTGATGAATCCAGGGAGGAATTTGTATCGAATGTGTCACATGAATTAAAGACACCATTGACTTCCATGAAGGTGCTGGCAGATTCCTTAAATGGGCAGGAGGATGTTCCGATTGAATTATATAAGGAATTTATGCTTGATATTGGTAATGAGATTGACAGAGAAACGAAAATTATCAATGATCTGCTTTCTTTAGTGAAGATGGACCGTTCTGTGGCGAATCTGAATATATCTGCTGTAAATATCAATGAGCTTTTAGAGCTGATACTAAAGCGGCTGCGTCCGATTGCAGAAAAGCAGCACATCGAACTGGTATTAGAAAGCTTTCGTCCGGTCAGCGCAGAAGTCGATGAAGTGAAGCTGACGTTAGCAATTACAAATCTGATAGAGAATGCAATTAAGTATAATAAGCCGGACGGCTGGGTACATGTATCTTTAAATGCGGATCATCAGTACTTCTATGTAAAAGTAGAAGACAGCGGAATTGGAATACCGGAGGATTCTTTAGAACATATTTATGAGAGATTTTACCGGGTAGATAAGTCTCATTCCAGAGAAATCGGCGGTACAGGTTTAGGACTTGCCATTACCAGAAATGCAATATTGATGCACCGCGGCGCCATTAAAGTGTTCAGTACGGAGGGCGAAGGAACGATATTCAATGTCCGCATACCGCTAAATTACATTGCATCTTAGGAGGAATGAATATGAAAGCAATTCAGAAATATGTTGTACCGCTGCTGTTCATCCTTCTTTCATCAGGAGTGGCAGGGTGCGGCAGCAAGGCTGAGGAAGACAGTGATTATGCTGTCTATTATCTAAACAAAGAGAGTACGAAGATTGTCAAAAAGGCATATGAGCCGATTGCAGAAGAGAACGATACAAACGCAATGATTGATGAATTTCTTTTGCAGATGAAAACTGACACTGATGATGTAGAGTATAAAAAGGCAATTCCGAATGATGTGGAAGTGACAGATTACTTATTAGAAGGAGAGCTGCTTACCTTATATTTTGACAATAATTACAGCAGTATGGACAGGATCGAGGAAGCGCTTACAAGAACTGCGATTGTGCGTACGATGACTCAGATTAATGGCATAGAATGTCTGACGTTTTACGTTGGGGATGCCCCGCTTTCAGATAAGGACGGCAATCCGATCGGTGTTATGACGAATGAGAGCTTTATTGAAAATCCGGGGGAGCAGATTAATTCCATTCAGACAGCTACATTGGTATTGTATTTTGCCAATCAGAATGGGAACGGTCTGATCCAGGAAACCCAGGAGGTACATTACAGCAGTAATATTTCCATGGAAAAGCTGGTTATGGAGCATCTGTTAGAGGGACCGAAAAGTGAAGATGCACAGTCGGCAATTCCGGAAGGAACAAAGCTTATGAGCGTATCCGTATTAGAGGGCGTATGCTATGTCAGTTTAGATGAGAGCTTTTTGAACCAGAATTACAGCATTGAAGAACCGATTGTCATGTATTCCATTATAAATTCCTTGTCAGAGATTTCTACTATTAATAAAGTGCAGATTTCTGTCAATGGAGATACCAGCGGGGTTTACCGGGACAGCTTTGCTTTAGATATACTGTATGAAAGATGTTTAGATTATGTAGATACGGAGAATGGAGAAATAAAGACAAATGTGATAGAAGAGGAGGAAATAGATACGGTTGAATAGACGAAAAGTCTGTTCCCTGTCGGCAGCGTTTTTATTGGGAATCGCCGCAGTCACATACCAATCGGTATTGCTGTGGTGCATTCTGATTCTATATGGAATAGCTTGGATTTATGCCATAAAAAAGGCATATCATTCTATTTATATGCAGCTAATATGGATTTTGCTTTTTGCGGCAGCAGTTTTTGCGGGCAGCTATGACTGCTGTCGGCAGAATGCTTTTCGGAAAGCATATGAATCAAAGCTATGTGACAACGAAAAATGCCTTGTACAGGGAGAAATTTACAAAAGGGAACAGGATAATGAAAATTATCTGTACTATCTGAAGGACTGCAAAGTGCAGCTTCATCAAGAAATTTATTCATCAAATCAAATCTTATTGAATCTGAAAACCGAAGAATATTCTATCGGTGAGATCTTATGTGTAAAAGGAAATATAAAAACCTTTGCATTACCCAGAAATGAAGGAAATTATAATGAAAGAGCATATTATCAGAGCTTAAAAATTGATTTTTCCGTGGAGGGAAAAGAAGTTGTCAGGGTCTATGGGAAAAAGTGTGTGTATAAGGAAAAGCTGTACTCGTTGAGAGAAAAAATGAAGAACAGCTTTACAGGTGCTATGCCAAAAGCAGATGCAGGAGTACTGACAGCAATGATACTTGGGGATAAAAGTCTGATGGACACAGAACGCAAAGCGATGTATCAGGATGCCGGAATCAGCCATTTTTACAGTATTTCAGGGTTACATATCTCCATGCTTGGCATGGCACTGTACTATTTCTTAAGAAATAGGGGTTGTTCTTATCTGTTTTCAGGTGTGATAGGAGCGGTACTGATCATAAGCTATGGGGAATTGATCGGTTACGGAATATCTGCAAACCGTGCCATCGGAATGTTTTTGCTGCTGTTGTATGCAAAATTCCGAGGAAGAAGCTATGACAGGGCGACTGCACTTTCCCTTATGGCGGCAGTACTCTCAGGAAAAAATCCGGGGCTTTTGCAGAATGCAGGGTTTCTATTGTCCTTTGGGGCGGTTGCAGGCGTGGTTTTAGCAGAGCAGATATTAGCGAGCGATGAAAGCGGGATGGCAGAAGAAGAGAACAGGGAACAAAAAGAAAAAATTACGGGAATTGTGAGAAAATGTTGGAGAAGTATCAAAAAAAGTACGAGAGAAACCTTTGTCGTCAGTGTCTGTATTCAAATCGTCACAATTCCGGTTATGTGTCAGTTTTTTTATGAGATTTCTGTCTATTCTGTATTTATTAATCTGATCATCCTTCCTTGTATGGGAGCTTTGCTTGGAATGGGAATTTCAGGCGGTGCGGCGGGCTGTTTTTTCCCGTTTTTAGGAAAATGCATCTTATTTCCCTGCTATCTGATTTTACTGTTATTTGAGGTTGTGTGCAAAGGCTTTTTAGGGCTGCCGGGAGCAGTTTTGATAACAGGAAAAATGTCCATAGAAAAGGGGATACTTTGGTATGTTCTGGCAGCAGCTTTCTTTTTGGGCAGGAGATATTGGAAAAAGTTAAAGCTTTTTTTCCTGTTCGTACCGTTGGGATTTTTGCTGCTGTTTCAAAGAGTCTTGACATTTGAGATAGATGTTTTAGATGTAGGTCAGGGAGATGGGATTTATATTGCCACAGGAGATGGTACGGATATATTTATAGATGGGGGAAGTACCGATGTGTCAAAAACAGGAATTTACCGGATACTGCCATTTTTAAAGTATAAAGGGATTAGGGAAATCGATTATTGGTTTGTCAGCCATTGTGACGCAGATCATATTAGCGGACTTACGGAAGTGATGGATAGCGGTTATCCGATAAAAAATCTGGTGGTTTCCGCATTTATGCCGGAGGATGATGCATGGCAGGAATTAAAGGCTGCTGCAGAGAAAAATAAAAGCAGCATACTTAAAATGAAAGCGGGGGATTTGATAAAAAGTGAAAATAAGAATCCGGATAAAAACTTTTGCATACAGTGTCTTTCTCCTGAGAGTTTTAGCAGTACGCAGGATAGAAATGCAAATTCCATGGTGCTGTTATATGAAAGTCAAGCGTGTACCGGCTTTTTCGGGGGAGATATAGGGGAGGCGCAGGAGAAACGGCTAGTGCAGGAATATGAGCTGCCGAAAATAGATGTATACAAGGCTTCCCATCATGGCTCAAATTCATCGAACTGCCTGGAATTATTGCAGGAACTGCAGCCGGAGCTGACGGTAATTTCCTGCGGGCTTAAGAACAGCTACGGACATCCCGGGCAGGAAACCTTAAAACGGTTAAAGCAGGTGGATACTAAGATTTATGAAACAAGGTATTTAGGGCAGATAAAAATAAAAGGAGTTCATCTTGAAGCGGAGATTACTTCTATGCTAAAATAGCTTTATGAAAACAATTGATGAAGATATTAAAAACGGACAATTCAGACAAAGCTATCTTCTCTATGGAGAGGAAGTATATTTAAAAAAGCAGTATCGGGATAAGCTGGTACATGCGATGACAACAGAGGGAGATACCATGAATTTTTCCTCCTTTGAGGGAAAGGACATAAATCCCGGTGAGTTGGTGGATTTAGCAGAAACACTGCCGTTTTTCGCCGACCGCCGGGTGATACTTGTGGAGGACAGCGGATTTTTTAAAAATTCCTGTGAGATATTAAGTGATTACCTTCCCCAAATCAATGCAAGTACCTGTTTCATCTTTGTGGAATCGGAAGTAGATAAGCGTTCAAAGACATATAAGGCTGTCAGGAAATCAGGGGCAGTCGTTGAATTTGCGACCCAGAAGGAAGCTTTGATCACCAGATGGGTGTTAGGAAGAATCGGAAGGGAGAATAAAAAGATTACACAGTCTGTTCTGCAGCTTTTTTTAAGCCGCACAGGATTTGATATGAGCAATATAGACAGAGAATTAGAGAAGCTCTTATGCTATACCCTGAAAAAGGAAGTAATTGAAGCCTGTGATGTAGAAGCAGTCGTGACAGAACAGATTGAAAATAAGATTTTTGAAATGGTAGACGCAATTTCCGGTCATAATCAGGAAAAGGCATTGGATTTGTATTATGATCTGCTGGCGTTAAAGGAAGCGCCGATGCGGATTCTGTACCTGATAACCAGACAGTTTAGAATTCTTTCTGAGGTAAAGGAATTGACGGAAAAAGGCTACAGCAGCTTTGACATTGCAAAAAAGGTGGGAATACCGGAATTTGCAGTCAGAAAGTACCAGTCCCAGGCAAAAAGCTTTCGAAAAGAGCAGCTTTTGACGGCATTAGAAGATGGTGTGACGGCAGAGGAAGAGGTTAAGACAGGAAGATTGAATGAAAAAATCGCAGTAGAGATTTTTATCGTGAAATACAGTAAATAAAAAGAGAGGAAATGGATTTGCTGACGGTTCAAGTCCATTTCCTCTCTTTTTCTATTCATGATACGCTATTAAGCGATTCCGTTTACAAGCTTTGTTAAACGGGAAACTTTTCTAGCGGCATTGTTCTTGTGGTATACACCTTTGTTTGCTGCTTTTGTGATTGTAGAAATAGCAGCAGTTAATGCAGCCTGAGCTTCTTCCTTGTTCTTAGCTTCAACAGCAGCCTCTACCTTTTTGATAGATGTTTTAACTGCAGACTTGATAGATTTGTTTCTGGCAGTCTTTGTCTCAGTAACAAGGATTCTTTTCTTAGCAGATTTAATGTTAGCCAATCTGGACACCTCCAATATGTGAAAATATAATCGTTAATTTTGATAGGCATCAAGCCGGACACGGACGTTTTGATGCACACATTCAAAAATATTTTAGGTCAAGATTCTTTATCTGTCAATACATATTTTCTTTATTTTCGCAAAAAATATAGAAAAACAGCAAGAAAATACAAAGGTGGTGCCAGGATGTATCAGGTTCGGACGGATCTGGCTTTAGAAGCAAGAGAAAAATTTGAAAATGATAATGTGGAAGTAAAAGGGGTTATCGTAAAGCAGGAAACTCTCAGCGGAAATATGACAGTCACGAAGGTGGTAATCGAAACAGAAAATGGTGCAAAGACAATGGGAAAGCCGAAAGGAAACTATATTACATTAGAAGCACCGGATATGGCGGATTCTGATGAGGATTATCACAGGGAGATTTCCAGAGAGTTAGCAGAAATCTTAAAAGAATTGATGCCCATTGAAAATAAGGAGCTGTCTGTGCTTATCGTAGGGCTTGGAAACCGGGAGGTGACGCCGGATGCTTTAGGTCCCCGCGTGGTGGATAATATGATGATAACAAGACATATTATCCGCAAATTCGGTAAGTATGCATTTGGTTTAAAGAGAAATCATCAAATCAGCAGTATTGTACCGGGTGTCATGGCGCAGACCGGAATGGAAACCCTTGAAATAATCAAGGGCGTGTTGGAGGAAACCACGCCGGATTATATTATTGCGATTGATGCTTTAGCGGCGAGAAGCACAAAAAGGCTGAATCGTACCATACAGATTACAGATACCGGAATTTCACCGGGTTCCGGGGTCGGAAACCACAGACACGCACTGAATCAGGAGAGTGTGGGGATTCCGGTAATTGCCATTGGGATTCCGACGGTGGTGGATGCAGTTACCATTGTCAGCGACACCATGAATAATCTGGTATCCGCTATGGAAGAAACCAGAAAATTAGAGGGGCTTGGAGCCTCTATCAGTCAGTTAGAAGAGGCGGAAAAATATGAATTGATTAGGGAATTGCTTTCTCCGAACTTAAATGCCATGTTCGTAACACCAAAGGATATTGATGAATCTGTGAAAAGATTAAGCTATACCATTTCAGAAGGAATCAACATGGCATTTTTTCCTGCATAAATTGCTTGTCCGCGCATATATATATCAGATGGGAGCTAAATCGTTTCCGGCAGGAGTGTGCAGCGTGAGAACAAGATTAAAAAAAAGAAAAATAAAAAAAGCAATTTCTGGATTTGCAGTGATTTTTACCATATGTACCAGTGTTCTTTTTACGGATTTAGTCCGGGAGGATTCTCTTTTAGAAACGGTACTCAGACAGGCAAAAAGTGAAGTATATCTGAATATGTTGAAATCCACAGCACCGGCACTTTTCTATGAAAAGTCAGAAAAAAGCGGTGCAGAGTATCTCATAGACCGGGTGTTTTGGGCAATTCCGGTCTATGGCTATGTGACAGATGTGGAGGAATATACGACACAGTCAGAAAGTGATATTTCTTATGAAACAATTATTGCAAGAGAAGCTGCTGATGAGAATTATGTAGACGAAAAGACCGGAGAGGTCATTACATCCGAGGAATCAAATACAGATACTGCAGCGGAACAAAGTGGGGAACCAGTGCAGCAGGAGGAGGTGCAGCAGGAGGAGGTGCAGCAGGAGGTGGTGCAGCAGGAGGGGGTGCAGCCGGAAGAAGAGCAGCCGGCGCAGCAACAGCAGGCGGTGACGGCTGCATCTGCCTTTGTGCCGAATCAGACTCCGGTAGTGACTTACTCACCGGATAAATTAAATGATTTTGATTATCTGATTCAGAATTTCTATGTAGTAGATCGCACGACTACTATTAACAGCAGCCAGTTGAATGCGGGGGATTTGTTAAGCCGCAGTATGAAATTGACGCATGGAGCAGACGCTCCCCAGATTCTTATTTATCATACGCATTCGCAGGAACGTTTTGCAGATTCTGCACCGGGAGATTCTTCAACCTCCATTGTGGGAGTAGGAGCCTACTTACATCAGTTATTAGGGCAGTATGGCTTTCATGTCCTTCACCATACAGGAGAATATGATGTGGAAAGCAGAGATGACGCTTATTCAAAAGCAGGCCCCGCATTGGAACAGATTTTGCAGGAGAATCCAAGCATTGAAGTGGTAATTGACCTGCACCGTGACGGTGTGGCAGAAGGAACCCGTCTTGTAACAGATGTGCAGGGAAAGCAGACGGCGAGCATTATGTTCTTCAACGGACTCAGCCGGACCACTGCAAACGGGGATATTGGGTATCTCTATAATCCGTACATACAGGATAATCTGGCATTTTCACTGCAGATGCAGATTACCGCAGAAGAGTATTATCCGGGATTTTCAAGAGCGATCTATTTAAAAGGGTATCGGTATAATATGCATTATTGTCCGAAAACGCTCTTAGTAGAAGTCGGAGCACAGACAAATACTGTGGAGGAAGCCATGAATGCGATGGAGCCGTTGGCGGATATTATTGCGAAGGTGATTGGGGGATAGGGCAGGGGTATGGATAAGGGGCGTCATGGAGAACCCCCCGACACACCCCTGCCGCCTGCTATCCATGACTACTTTATCGTCCCCGGTACGTCTGACAATCCCTAATCCACCCGCCATCCCACCTTTCCCATGTTGTAACAGTTCAGCCTTTCGGCTTCACTGTTACTGAATCCGTCCATTTAAAGTTGCCTACGGCAAGGGGCGGATTCACGCTCGGAAAAATCTACATATTCTTACGGGCTTTGCAGCAAGTGCAAAGTCCTACGCTGAACTGTTACCCCATGTTCAAACCGCCCACATTTTTTGCTTGCGTATTTCTCTAAATATCCGTATAATGTGCATAGTATGCAAGTTTATATAACGTTCATAAAATCTGCGCATTCAGACAGATTTTTACAAACGTTTTACTACAAATCGGAGGAATAAAATGGCAGTCGATCAGAATAAAATTCGTAATTTTTGTATCATCGCCCATATTGACCATGGAAAGTCAACATTAGCAGATCGTATTATAGAGCAGACCGGGCTTTTGACCAGCCGGGAAATGCAGGCGCAGGTACTTGATAATATGGACTTAGAACGGGAACGGGGAATTACCATCAAATCCCAGGCAGTCCGGATCATCTATAAGGCAAAAGACGGCGAGGAGTATATATTTAATTTGATAGATACTCCGGGGCATGTGGATTTTAATTATGAAGTATCCAGAAGCCTTGCAGCCTGCGACGGCGCGATTCTTGTAGTAGATGCGGCACAGGGGGTAGAGGCACAGACTCTGGCAAATGTATATTTAGCGTTGGATCATGATTTGGATGTGATGCCGGTTATCAACAAGATAGACCTTCCGAGTGCACAGCCGGAGATGGTCATTGAAGAAATTGAGAATGTCATCGGGATTGAAGCGCAGGATGCACCGTTGATTTCTGCAAAGACAGGACTTAATATCGATACGGTGTTAGAGCAGATCGTAACAAAGATTCCTGCTCCGACAGGAGATGCTTTGGCACCCCTGCAGGCATTGATTTTTGATGCGGTTTATGATTCTTATAAAGGGGTCATCATATTTTGCCGTATCATGGAGGGGACAGTAAAAGTCGGCGACCGTATCCGCATGATGGCGACAAAAGCAGAAGATGATGTGGTAGAAGTGGGATATTTTGGAGCGGGACAGTTCATTCCCTGTGATGAGTTATCCGCAGGCATGGTCGGATATATTGCTGCCAGCATTAAAAATGTAAGGGATACCCGGGTAGGTGATACCGTAACAAATGCCGCCCGCCCCTGTGAAGAACCGTTACCGGGTTATAAAAAGGTAAATCCGATGGTATACTGCGGCATGTATCCGGCAGACAGTGCAAAATATCCCGATTTAAGAGATGCTTTAGAAAAGCTGCAGATTAATGACGCTTCCTTACAGTACGAGCCGGAGACCTCTCTGGCGTTGGGATTCGGTTTCCGCTGTGGATTTTTGGGGCTGCTGCATTTAGAGATTATTCAGGAGCGTTTAGAGCGTGAATTTAACCTGGATCTGGTAACAACGGCACCGGGCGTTATCTATAAGGTTCATAAGACCAATGGTGAGGTCATTGAGTTGACAAACCCGTCGAATCTGCCGGACCCATCGGAAATTGAATATATGGAAGAACCTATGGTAGCTGCAGAGATTATGGTGACCAGTGAATATGTGGGTGCCATTATGAAGCTCTGTCAGGAGCGGAGAGGTGTTTATATCAGCATGGAGTATATCGAAGAGACCAGAGCCTTGATTAAATACGATTTGCCGTTAAATGAGATTATTTATGATTTCTTTGATGCGTTAAAATCCCGTTCGAGAGGGTATGCTTCCTTCGATTATGAGCTGAAGGGGTATGTGAGGTCAGAGCTTGTGAAGCTGGATATTCTGATTAATAAAGAAGCAGTAGATGCACTGTCCTTCATTGTGTTTAAAGACAGTGCTTATGAACGCGGAAGAAAAATGTGCGAGAAATTAAAGGAAGAAATTCCGAGACATCTGTTTGAAATTCCGATTCAGGCAGCCGTAGGCGGTAAGGTAATTGCCCGGGAAACCGTAAAAGCGATGCGTAAGGATGTGCTGGCTAAATGTTACGGCGGTGATATTTCCCGTAAGCGGAAGCTGTTAGAAAAACAGAAGGAAGGAAAGAAACGTATGCGTCAGGTGGGTAGCGTGGAAATTCCGCAGGAAGCATTTATGAGCGTGCTGAAATTAGACGAGGATTAACATATGAAGGAACTGGAATTGTATGTACACATTCCATTTTGCGTGAAAAAATGTGATTACTGCGATTTTTTGTCTGCTTGGGCAGATGAAAAATCGCAGTCTGCATATATGGAAGGGTTAAAACGGGAAATTGCATTTTATGGGAAACGATCTCAAGAGATTAAGCTTACCAGTATCTATATTGGGGGAGGTACACCCTCCTGGTTGCAGGAAACCTATATCGCATCTGTGATGGAAGAAATTAAAACATATTTTAATATTTCTGAGGATGCGGAGATTTCCATAGAATGTAATCCCGGAACCTTGACAAAGAACAAATTGGAATGTTATCGGAGAAATGGAATCAACCGGCTGAGCATCGGACTGCAGTCTGCGGATAATGAAGAATTGAAGCATCTTGGAAGAATCCATACCTATGAGCAGTTTTTACGGAATTATGAACTGGCAAGGGAATGTGGATTTACCAATATCAATATTGATTTAATGAATGCACTTCCGCATCAGACGGTAGAGAAGGCATACGAAAGCCTGATAAAGGTGATACGGTTAGATCCGGAGCATATTTCTTCCTATTCATTGATGATTGAAAAAGGAACGCCTTTTTATGACCGTTATAAATTTGAACTGGTCAAACAGGAGGCGGGACTTCCCACAGAAGAGCTTCCGTCGGAGAATACCGTATATCAGATCGGAAAGATGACGCAGGATGTGCTTGCAGAGAACGGATATTTTCGTTATGAAATTTCAAACTATGCAAAAAAAGGCTATGAATGCCGCCATAACATTGGTTACTGGCAGAGGAAGGAATATTTAGGCGTAGGATTAGGGGCGGCATCTTTATTAGATGAAGTGCGTTATAGTAATGTGAGAAGCCTGGAAGACTATATAAAAGCCTCCTATAGGATAGAAGACAAAATGATTGCAGATACGCAGTCGAACAAAATGCTTGGCTGTACGAATCTCTGCGAAGAAGCGTGTGCGGTGAACAAAAATGCCCGGATGGAAGAATTTATGTTCTTGGGGCTTCGTATGACAGAGGGCATTGAAAAAAGCAGCTTCTACCGGGCATTTGGATTTACCGTAGACCGGATTTACAAAGATGTGGTGCAGAAATTATCCGCAGAGGGTCTTATCGTAGATACAGCCACCAGGCTGTATCTGACAGATAAGGGCATCGATTTGAGTAATTATGTGCTGGCGCAGTTTTTGCTGTAGCAGGCAGAGATAAGTTTTCGGTGACAATGAAAAAAGAGAATAAAATAAAGGAGAGAAAGAACATGGTAAAACACATTATTTTATGGCAGTTAAAGGATATGTATTCAAAAGAGGAAAAAGAAGTAATCAAGGCAGGAATCAAAACAGGCTTAGAAGACTTAAAGGGCAAGGTGCCGGGACTGCTGGAAATCAAAGTACAGACAGAGGGGCTGGCATCCTCGAATGCGGATGTAATGCTGGATTCCTCCTTTGAAAGCGAAGAAGCATTGAAGGGCTACGCGGTGCATCCGGAGCATGTAAAAGTGGCAGACGAAAAGGTAAGACCTTATACAAAGACCAGAGTATGTTTTGATTACGAGGCGTAGCAGAATATACAGATTATATAACTGATTAACAGCGTAAACGGTGGTCATTTCTGACCACCGTTTACGCTGTTATTTTCTTTTCACCGGAATCCATATTTCACAATAATAATTTTCATCCTGTGTCCCATTCGGATATTTCGTGGCATCCTCATACATTTCAATACAATATCCGGCAGCATAATGCTCCCACCAAAAACCAGGTACCTCATCCTTTGCAATATCCTCTGCTGTGATTTCTTCTGTTATGTGCGCTTCCATATATTCAACCGCTTTTCCGATTGCGTCTATCCATTCCACTGCGTTTCCTCCTTTCGCTGTAATCAAATGATACCAGTCTTTCCCGCCCGTATCCCGACTTTCCTTGCACAAAAATGTCTGATGTCATCAACCAGATAACCAGATAACCAGACAAGCATTCAATATTTATAAATAAAGGATAAATTTTAAAATAACTGTTGACAAAGGAATACTAAGGTGCTATCTTAACAATGTAAATATTAGCACTCCTGATTAATGAGTGCTAACAAAACAAACCGACACAGGAGTAAGAACATGGACGGATTGGATGAGAGAAAGATAAAAATATTAGATGCGATCATCTGCACATATTTAGAAACCGGAGAACCGGTAGGTTCCCGTACAATTTCAAAATATACAGATTTGAACTTAAGCTCTGCCACAATTCGTAACGAAATGTCGGACTTAGAGGAATTAGGCTATATCTTACAGCCTCATACCTCAGCAGGAAGAATCCCATCCGATAAAGGCTATCGTTTCTATGTAGATCATCTTTTAGAAACAAAAGACAAAGAAATTTCAAGCATGAAGGATTTTGTCATAGAGCATACAGAGAAGATGGAACAGGTTTTAAAACAGGTAGCTAAACTCTTAGCACAGAATACCAACTATGCCACAATGATTACTTCCCCGAAGTATAATGGCAATAAAGTAAAATTTATCCAGCTTTCCCAGTTAGATGACAACCAGTTGCTTGCAGTGATTGTAATGGAAGCCAATGTAGTCAAGAATAAAATCATTCCATTAGAAGCACCATTAGATAGTGAAACATTACTAAAGTTAAATGTACTTTTTAATTCTACCTTAAACGGATTGTCGATTCCAGAGATTAATTTGGGAACTATCAGTAAGATGAAGGAGCAGGCAGGCAGCTACAGCGATATTGTCGGAGTTGTGTTAGATGCAGTTGCAGAAACCATCAGTCAGGAGGAACTGGAGATTTACACCAGCGGAGCAACGAATATTTTTAAATATCCGGAGCTTTCCGATTCACAGAAAGCAAGTGAGCTGATTTATACATTAGAAGAAAAACAGCAGTTAGCAACTTTAGTATCTGACAGCTTAAGCAATGAAACAGGCATTCAGGTTTATATAGGTAATGAAAGCCCGATTCAGACCATGAAAGACTGCAGCGTTGTGACAGCGACCTATGAGTTAGGCGAAGGCGTCAAAGGAACCATAGGAATTATCGGGCCAAAGCGTATGGACTATGAAAAGGTCATGGATAGCCTGAAAGAATTGACAACACAGTTGGACGGTATTTTTAAAAAGCCATCCACTTGACAGATAAAGAGAGAAAGGTGGTAGTGAAGTGACAGAAGCAAACAAAGAAGAAATCTTAGAGGATATGGAAAATGAAACAGCCGAAGCAGTAAAAGAAGCTGAAGCGTCCGAAGCAGCAGAAGCTGCAACAGAAGAAGCAGAGACACAGACAGAGGCAGAAGGATCAGAAGCCGGAGAGCAGACAGAAGAAACAGAGCAGGATGCCAAAAAGGGTCTTTTTAATAAGAAAAAAGAGAAAAAGAAAGATAAAAAAGACGAACAGATCGAAGATTTAACAGATCGTCTGAAGCGTCAGATGGCAGAGTTCGAGAACTTCCGTAAGAGAACAGAAAAAGAAAAATCCCAGATGTATGATATGGGAGCAAAGAGTATTGTAGAAAAGGTACTTCCGGTCATTGATAATTTTGAGAGAGGCTTAGCAGCAGTACCGGAAGATACAGAGGATGACCCGTTTGTAGAAGGCATGAATAAAATCTACAAACAGATGATGACCGTATTAGAAGAAGCGGGAGTAAAACCGATCGAGGCGGTCGGAGCAGAGTTCGATCCGAATTTCCATAACGCAGTCATGCATGTGGAGGATGAAAGCCTTGGAGAGAACATCATCGCAGAGGAACTTCAAAAAGGTTATATGTACCGGGACACAGTAGTTCGTCACAGTATGGTAAAAGTAGCAAATTAAATTCAGATTTAATTATCAGGAGGAAATGAATTATGAGTAAAATTATTGGTATTGACTTAGGAACCACAAACAGTTGTGTAGCAGTTATGGAAGGCGGAAAGCCAACCGTTATCGCAAACCAGGAAGGTGCAAGAACAACACCATCTATCGTAGCATTTACAAAAAACGGAGAGAGATTAGTCGGAGAACCTGCAAAGCGTCAGGCAGTAACGAACGCAGAGAAGACAATTTCTTCCATTAAAAGAGATATGGGTACAGATAATGGCCGTAAGATCGACGACAAGAAATATTCCCCGCAGCAGATTTCTGCAATGATTCTTCAGAAATTAAAAGCAGATGCAGAAGGATATTTAGGAGAAACCGTAAACGAAGCAGTTATCACTGTTCCGGCTTATTTTAATGATGCACAGCGACAGGCAAC